>NZ_JBHTLK010000003.1:0-101150 GCF_042678885.1 Saccharothrix hoggarensis | reverse complement strand
CCGGGGCCGCCGCGGCGGGAGCCGTGGTCGCTGCGGGCGCCGAGACCTCGGCGACCTCGGCCGGCGCGACCTCGATCCGCCCGGTGACCTCGGTCGGCGGGGTGGTCACGACGGGCGCCGGGGTGGCCTCGGCGGGCTCGTCGCCGTGCTTGACGACGGCGCCCGCTTCACGGCGGGCCCGACGGCGCTGGCGGCGGTCGCGCTTCGGGGTTTCCAGCGCCACGTCCTCGTCGAGCAGGGCGGACACCGGCTCCTCGGACGTCGGCTGCTCGCTGACCGCCTCCGGCTCCTCGGTCGGCTCCACGGTCTGCTCGGCCACCGGCTCGGGCGTCTCCGCGTTCTTGGCGCGGCGCGACTTGCGGCCACCGGCCTGCTGCTGCTGTTGCTGCTGGCCACCGCCGTTGCCGCCACCGTTGCCGTGCGCGTGCACGGGCTCGGTGGACATGACCACGCCACGGCCGCGGCAGTGCTCGCACGTCGTCGAGAACGCCTCCAGCAGGCCGGTGCCGACCCGCTTGCGCGTCATCTGCACGAGACCCAGCGACGTCACCTCCGCCACCTGGTGGCGGGTGCGGTCGCGGCCGAGGCACTCGGTCAGCCGGCGCAGCACCAGGTCGCGGTTCGACTCCAGCACCATGTCGATGAAGTCGATCACGATGATGCCGCCGACGTCGCGCAGCCGGAGCTGGCGGACGATCTCCTCCGCCGCCTCCAGGTTGTTGCGGGTGACCGTCTCCTCGAGGTTCCCGCCCGACCCGGTGAACTTGCCGGTGTTCACGTCGATGACGGTCATCGCCTCGGTGCGGTCGATGACCAGGTAGCCGCCCGACGGCAGCCAGACCTTGCGGTCCAGCGCCTTGAGCAGCTGCTCGTCGATGCGGTGCTCGACGAACACGTCGTTGTTGCCCACGTGCTTGCGCAGCCGTTCCTGGAGGTCCGGCGCGACGTGCCGCACGTACGCCTCGATGGTGTCCCACGCGTCCGAGCCCTGGACGATGAGCGCGGCGAAGTCCTCGGTGAACAGGTCGCGGACGACCTTCACCAGCAGGTCCGGCTCTTCGTACAGCAGCTGCGGCGCCTGCGACCTCGGCGCGTCGGCCTTCTCCTTGATGACCTGCCACTGCGCCTGCAGGCGGGTCACGTCGCGGGCCAGCTCCTCCTCGGCGATGCCCTCCGAGGCGGTGCGGATGATCACGCCGGCGTCCTCGGGGACGACGCGCTTCAGGATGTCCTTCAGGCGCTTGCGCTCGTTGTCGGGCAGCTTCCGGCTGATGCCGGTCGCGCCGCCGCCGGGCACGTACACCAGGAAGCGGCCGGGCAGGCTGATCTGCGTGGTCAGCCGGGCGCCCTTGTGGCCGACCGGGTCCTTGGTGACCTGCACCAGGACGCTGTCGCCGGTGGACAGGGCCTGCTCGATCTTGCGTGCCTTGCCCTCCAGGCCGGCCGCGTCCCAGTCGACCTCGCCCGCGTACAGCACCGCGTTGCGGCCGCGGCCGATGTCGATGAACGCCGCCTCCATCGAGGGCAGCACGTTCTGCACCCGGCCGAGGTAGACGTTGCCGACCAGCGAGCCGCTGCCCGACGAGGTCACGAAGTGCTCGACCAGGACGCCGTCCTCCAGCACGCCGATCTGCGTGCGGTCGCCGCGCTCGCGCACCACCATCGTGCGCTCGACGGCCTCGCGCCGGGCCAGGAACTCGGCCTCGGACAGCACGGGGGCACGGCGGCGGCCGGCCTCGCGACCGTCGCGGCGGCGCTGGCGCTTGGCCTCCAGGCGGGTGGAGCCGCGGACGCTGCGCACCTCGTTCTGGGCGGCCTCGGAGTCGGCCTTGTCGTCACGCGCGTCGCGAGCGGGCTCGCGGACGTGGACGACGGTGTTCGGCGGGTCGTCCTCGCTCGGCGCGGCCTCTTCCTCGGCGCCGGTCTTGCGACGGCGGCGACGCCGGCGGCGACGGCTGCCCGCGCCCTCGTCGTCGGTCGCGGTGTCCTCGGCGCCGTGCTCCTCGGCCTCGGCCTCGGTCTCGGCTTCCTCCTCGCCCGGCTCGTCCTCGCCGTTCTCGTCGCCGACGCCCTTGCCGCGGCCGCGACCACGCCGGCCACGACGGCGGCGGCGGCGGCCTTCGCCCTCGTCACCGGCGTCGTCGGTGACGCCGTGCTCGTCGGACTCGTCCTCGACGTCGTCCTCGTCCTCGACGACCGGGGCCTTCGCGACCGGCGTCGGGGGCAGGAACACCGCGGACGGCGGGGCGAACAGCGGCACCAGCGGCGCGACCTCGCGGGCCACCGCCACCGGTTCCTCGGTGTGCTCGTCCACGTCGCCGGTGACGATGTCGTCCCAGCCCAGCAGGTTCTCGGCGACCTTGAGCGCGAGCTCGCGGCTGACGCTCGACTGAACGCCCTTCACCGGCTCGCCCAGGTCGGCGAGGGCCGCCACGACGTCCTTGCTGCTCGCGCCGAGCAGCTTGGCCAGCGCGTGCACCCGCAGCTTGGCGGGCAGGTCCGCCAGGTCCGGGTGTGCGGGTGTGGCGTTACCCCCGCCGGCGGGGCCGGCAGGCTTTTCCGTGTTCGACAATGCAGCTCCTCCGCCCCCGGGCGCGTCCCAACCGACGCGGCCGCGCAGGGGCCTCTCTTGTCCACTCACCGCCGCGGCTGGCGGCGGGAATCCTTGCCTCGCGCTGTGGCGCCCACCCGTGGGGCACGCGGCACAGCAGGTCCCATAACTCTGTCGACGACGCCGTCAGCGCCGCTCCGCACCACCCGGTCAGACCTCCGCCGCCCTGTCGAGGGCAAGCGGGTCCACCAGGCCGCCTTCGTCGTCCAGCCGCCCCTGCGCCATCCGGGTCGCCTTCGCGGGCACCGGCGGAACCAGGTCGGCGACGACTCGGAGCGCGCTCAGCACGTCGTCGGGTCTCACGGTAGGGGTTGTCTGCCGTACGACCGTCATGAGTATCCCACACGGCTGTGACAAATCCCGTGCATCGTGTCCGGCGTCGCTCGATTGCGCCTCCGCCGGCGTCTCCACCTGCGCGGACACGATCGCGGGACGCACGTCCACGATCTTCTTGCCGTCCTTGGTCAGCCGCTCGACCTCGACGGAGTCCGCGGCGAGCAGCGCGGCCACGGCTTCGGTCAGCTCTTCGGGCGACACGCCGTCCAGCTCCAGCCGCCACGCGCTGGCCTCGATGCGCTCGGGCAGCGTGCCACCCGCCGACTCGACGACCTCCAGCACGTCGATGCCCGGCGGCAGCACGGCGTCCAGCGCGGTCCGCAGGGCCTCCGGGTCCACCCGGTCGACCAGCTGCACCTCGACGTACTCGGCCTCGCTCGCCACGCCGGTCGGCGCGGCGCCGACCCAGGACACCTTCGGGTGAGGGCTGAAGCCCTGGGAGTAGGCCATGGGGACGCCGGCCCGGCGCAGCGCGCGCTCGAAGGTGCGCGCGATGTCACGGTGCGACGTGAACCGCAGCCGACCGCGCTTGGCGTAGCGCAGTCGGAGCTTCTGCACAGGTGCGGCCGACGGGTTGGGCTGCTGCTGGCGGCTCAGGGCTACTCCCCTTGGGTACCCGGGTGGCTCACGATGGGGTGAGCACCCCAACGGTCCACGCTCCTACTCCACCAGGACGGTACCGTGAACCTGTTCGGGGCCGTTCCGCTTGTCTGCTCCGCCCCGTCTGGCTACCGTCCGGCAGCAGCAGTCAGAGAGTGACGGCTCGCCGTCCTGGCGAACCGGCCGGTCCAGCCCTGGAGGTCCCCCGTGCCTCTGCACCGCCGCGCCCGAGCGGTCGCGGTCTGCGCGGCGCTGCTCGCGACCGGTTGCCTCGGGGCGACCGCGCCCGCCGCGGCCGACCCCGCGGAACCGGTGGAGCCCGTGACGGCGCCGGCCGACTGCGTCCAGCCCGGTCCGACGCTGCGCTACCTGGTCGTGTTCTCCCCCGGCACCAGCGCGCCGCTGGCCGAGGCGCAGGTCGCGGCCGCGTGCGGCACGACCAGCCGGTACCACCCGGAGATCGCGGTGGCGGTCGCCGTGTCCGCCGACCCCGGTTTCGGGCACAAGATCGGCCTGGACCGGGCGTACAGCGCGCAGCTGGACGGCCTGTCGAAGCACAACGGCGCGCCCGCCCGGAAGAAGAAGGACGACGAGGCGTCGGGCGCGCGGGGCTCGGGCGGCACGGCCGACCGGACCGCCGAGCAGTGGGACATGGACCTGATCCGGGCGGCCGAGGCGCACGCGGTGAGCACCGGCAGCCGGGACGTGGTGGTCGGCGTGCTCGACTCGGGCATCGACCCGGCGCACCCGGACCTGGTCGGGGCGCTGGACCCGGCGCTGTCGGCCGGCTGCACGACGGGCGTGGCCGACCCGTCGCCCGCGGCGTGGGCGCCGACGACGTCCGCGCACGGCACGCACGTGGCGGGCACGATCGCGGCGGCCGACGACGGTCGCGGCACGACGGGGGTCGCGCCGGGCGTGCGGATCGCGTCGGTGAAGGTCGTGGACGACTCCGGCTTCATCTACCCCGAGTACGCGGTGTGCGGGTTCATGTGGGCCGCGGAGCGGGGCATGACCATCACCAACAACAGCTACTTCATCGACCCGTGGGTGTTCACCTGCCAGAACAAGGTGGGCCAGTCCGTGGTCTACGAGGCGGTGCGGCGCGCGGTCGACTACGCCAACGGGCGCGGCGTGCTGACCGTGGCGGCGGCGGGCAACGCGGGGGCCGACCTGACCAAGCCGGGCCGCGACGCGGTGAGCCCGACGAACGCCGCGCCGGAGGACGTGAAGCCGCGGCCCGTGGACAGCACGTGCCTGGTGCTGCCGGCGCAGCTGCGCAACGTGGTGGCGGTGTCGT
This sequence comes from Saccharothrix hoggarensis, assembly GCF_042678885.1. Taxonomy (GTDB): domain Bacteria; phylum Actinomycetota; class Actinomycetes; order Mycobacteriales; family Pseudonocardiaceae; genus Actinosynnema; species Actinosynnema hoggarensis. The sequence continues at coordinate 96,303 of NZ_JBHTLK010000003.1, read as the reverse complement.
CGGTGGGCGCGGACGGGGTGAAGGCCGGGTACAGCTCGTACGGGCTGGGCGCGGTGGACGTGACGGCGCCGGGCGGCGACCGCAGGCAGGTGCCGGACGACGCGCGCAACGGGTGCGTGCTGTCGACGGTGCCCGCCGCCGGCTACGACTACTCGTGCGGCACGTCGATGGCCGCGCCGCACGTGTCGGGGGTGGCGGCGCTGCTGGCGTCCACGCACCCCGGCGCGCGCGCCGGCGAGCTGACGCGGATGCTCAACGCGCAGGCGGAGACGTTGCCGTGCCCGGCGGACTACGACCTCAACGGCACGGGCGCGCAGGACGCGTTCTGCGCGGGCTACTCGGAGTTCAACGGCTTCTACGGGCACGGGCTGGTCGACGCGCTGGCCGCGGTGCGGTAGCCGGTCCGGTCAGGCCGAGAACTGGTCCTGGTGGCGGCGCAGCGCGCCCGCCAGGTCGGCGCGGCCCGCGATGCCGAGCTTGCGGTAGGCGCCGGACAGGTGCAGCTCGACCGTGCGGCGGGTCAGGAACAGGGCTTCGGCGATCTGCCGGTTGGTGAGGCCCTGGGCGGCCATCCCGGCGACCCTGGTCTCCTGCTTGGTGAGCCCGTGGACGGTGCCGCGCGCGGAGGCGGGCTCGCAGGCGCGCAGCCCGTCGGCGGCCCGTCGGATCAGCGGCTTGGACTCGCACCGGGCGCTCAGCTCGACGGCCTGCCGCAGGTGCGGGATGGCGCGGTCGGCCTGGCCGCGGCGGCGCAGGCACGCGCCCAGCTCCAGCAGCGCCTCGGCGTGCGGCAGGCGGGCGACGGACTCGGTCAGGTACTCCACGGCCTTGCGCAGCGCGCGGGTCGCGGCTTCGTCGTCGGAGGTGAGGCCGACGGAGATCAGGGCGGCGCCCATCGCCCTCGGCGTGCCCCAGCGCTTGGCGCGGGCCAGGTCTTCGGCGGCGAGCGCGGCGGCGGTGTCCCGGCGGCCCGACGCGAGGTGGGCGCGCACGGCGAGCGCCCGCCACGGCAGGATCGCCGGGCTGTCTATTGTGGACGCGCCGAGTCTTCGCCCGCATTCGAGCAGGTCTTCCAGCGCGCCCTGGGGGGTCGTCGGTGGCGAGCTTCATCTTGCCCCGCGCGAACAGCGTCACGTTGTGCTGGAACAGCTCCGGCAGCTCGTCGGCGAAACCGTGGCGCGCCAGCAGGTCCCGGGCCTCGTCGAACCGGCCGAGGTCGACCAGCACCTCCGCCAGCCTGGCCGCGCACAGGATCGCCATGGGGCACCGCCCGCAACCCCGACGCCGACCAGGCGCCGCAGGTCCGCGCGGCGGCGCGCGCGTGCCCGGTGCGGGCGATCCGGGTCGACGCGGTGGAGGTCCGCCCCTGACCGCCCGGCCCCCGCGACGACGGAGGACCGGGCGTCGGCGTGCTCAGCCCTGCGTCAACGCCGGGTTGCGCACCGGGGAGCCCTTGCCCACCGGCGAGATCGGCAGCAACGTCCGACCGGTCGGACCCACCTCGATGTCGGTGCCCATCGCCGGGCACACACCGCAGTCGAAGCACGGCGTCCAGCGGCAGTCGTCCTGCTCGCGCTCGTCCAGCGCGTCCTGCCAGTCCGCCCAGAGCCACTCCTTGTCGAGGCCCGAGTCGAGGTGGTCCCACGGCAGGACCTCCAGCTCCTCGCGCTCCCGCGTGGTGAACCACGCCAGGTCGACGCCCAGCGGGGTCAGCTCCGCCTCGGCCGCCTTCACCCAGCGGTCGTAGGAGAAGTGCTCGGACCAGCCGTCGAACCGGCCGCCCTCGCGCCACACCCGCTCGATGACCAGGCCGATGCGCCGGTCGCCGCGCGACAGCAGCCCTTCGATCAGCGACGGCTTGCCGTCGTGGTAGCGCATGCCGATGTTGCGGCCCAGCGCGCGGTCCGAGTTCACCGCGTCGCGCAGCTTCTTCAGCCGGTCGTCCACGGTGTCCGGGTCGCACTGCGCGGCCCACTGGAACGGGGTGTGCGGCTTGGGCACGAACCCGCCGATGGAGATCGTGCAGCGGATGTCCTTGCGGCCGGAGACCTCGCGGCCCGCGCGGATCACGTTCTTCGCCATCTCGGCGATCTGCAGCACGTCGTCGTCCGTCTCGGTGGGCAGGCCGCACATGAAGTACAGCTTCACCTGCCGCCAGCCCGCGCCGAACGCCGCGCTGACCGTGCGGATGAGGTCTTCCTCCGACACCATCTTGTTGATCACGCGGCGCAGGCGCTCGCTGCCGCCCTCGGGCGCGAACGTCAGGCCCGAGCGGCGGCCGTTGCGGGACAGCTCGTTGGCCAGGTCGATGTTGAACGCGTCCACCCGGGTCGACGGCAGCGACAGGCCGGTGTTCGTGCCCTCGTAGCGGTCCGCGAGGCCCTTGGTGATCTCGGCGATCTCCGAGTGGTCCGCGCTGGACAGCGACAGCAGGCCGACCTCCTCGAACCCGGTCGCCTCCAGGCCGCGCTGCACCATCGCGCCGATGCCCTCGATGGACCGCTCCCGCACCGGGCGGGTGATCATGCCCGCCTGGCAGAACCGGCAGCCGCGCGTGCAGCCGCGGAAGATCTCCACGCTCATCCGCTCGTGCACGCTCTCCGCGAGCGGCACCAGCGGCTGCTTCGGGTACGGCCACGCGTCGAGGTCCATCGTGGTCCGCTTGAACACCCGGTACGGCACCCGCTCGCGGTTCGGCACCACGCGCTGGATGCGGCCGTCGGGCAGGTACTCCACGTCGTAGAACCGCGGCACGTAGATGCCGCCGGTCTCGGCGAGCCTGGTCAGCACCTCGTCGCGCCCGCCGGGGCAGCCCTCGGCCTTCCACGCCCGGACGATGTCGGTGATCTCCAGGACGGCTTCCTCGCCGTCACCGAGCACCGCGGCGTCGACGAACGGCGAGATCGGCTCCGGGTTGAACGCCGCGTGCCCGCCGGCCACCACGATCGGGTGGTCCTCGGTGCGGTCGGCGGCGTGGATCGGGACGCCCGCCAGGTCCAGCGCGTTGAGCAGGTTCGTGTAGCCGAGCTCGGTCGCGAAGCTCACGCCGAGCAGGTCGAACGCGCCGACCGGCCGGTGCGCGTCCACGGTGAACTGCGGCACGCCGTGCTCGCGCATCAGCCGCTCGAGGTCGGGCCACACCGCGTAGGTCCGCTCGGCCAGCACGTCCGGCTGCTCGTTGAGGACCTCGTAGAGGATCATGACGCCCTGGTTGGGCAGCCCCACCTCGTAGGCGTCCGGGTACATCAGGGCCCACCGCACGGCGGCGGCGTCCCAGTCCTTGACGGTGGCGTTGAGTTCCCCGCCGACGTATTGCACCGGCTTGGACACCCTCGGCAGCAGGGGTTCCAGGGCGGGGAAGACCGACTCGACACTCACCGTTTCAGGGTAACGGCACCGCCCGCGGGCGTCAGAACAGCGGTCCGGTGACGGTGAGGCCCAGTTCGGAGCCCGGTCCCGCGTACAGGCCGAAGAACATCAGCGCGCCGCCCGCGAGGGCCAGGTCCTTGTTGAACTGGATCATCTCTAACTGCTTGGCCTGCGGGTCGGTCTCCTTCCAGAAGTTGTGCATGAGGAACGCCGTGGGCACCAGGAACAGCACGAGCAGCAGCGCGCCGAGATCGGCCCAGACGCCCAGGAGCAGCATCAACCCGGCGACGACCATGAGCACGCCGCTGGCGAACGTGGCGGCCTTCGCCGACGGGACGCCCTTGGACGACGCGTAGCCGGCCATCGCCTCCGTCTGGGTCAGGTGGCCGAACGCGGAGCCGAAGAAGAGGAACACGAACAGGATGCGGCCGATGAGTGCGATCACGTCCATGACGACCTCCGGTTCTCGAGGTTCGTCCAGTGTTCGACCAGGTCAGGTCAGCAGCAACTTGCCCAGCCGACGTGCCGCGACCACCACCCCGATGGCGGCCATCACGACGAAGTACGCGACGTGCCCGAACGCCGACCAGCCGACGTGACCCGTGGTCAGGCCCCTCATCAGCTCGATCGCGTGGTACAGCGGCGTCCACTGGACCACGGCCTGGAGCCAGGCCGGGTACACCGACAGCGGGTAGAACGTGGTCGAGAACAGGAACAGCGGCATCACGGCCAGCTGCACCAGGTCGAAGTCCTGCCAGGAGCGCATGAACGTGGCCGCGGCCATGCCGACCGCCGCGAACGCCAGCGCGACCAGCAGGCACACCGGCAGCGCCAGCAGCGCCCACGGCGAGTCGATGAGCCCGAACCCGAGCATGACGACCAGGAACCCGCCCGAGTACAGCCCGCCGCGGATGAGGCACCAGGTGGCCTCGCCGACCGCGATGTCGACCGGGCCCATCGGCGTGGCCAGCACCGCGTCGTACACCTTCGCGTACTTGAACTTGAAGAACAGGTTGAACGTCGCCTCGAACACGGCACCGTTCATCGCCGACGCCGCCAGCAGGGCGGGCGCGACGAACGCGGCGTAGTCCATCGGGCCGCCGGGCCCCTGCACGGTGGCGACCAGCTGCCCGAAGCCGAACCCGAGCGAGAGCAGGAAGAACAGCGGCTCGAAGAACCCGGACACGACCGACATCCACGCCCGCCTGCTGACCAGGTAGGCGCGTTCGACCAGGACGTGCGAGCGGCCCGCGTACAGGCCGGGCGGCACGATCCGGAACACCAGCCCCGTGCCGTTCCCCGGCCCGGCGGCGGGGCTCGCGGCGGCGGTGCGCGCGGACGACTCGCGGGTCACTGGGTCAGCCTCCGGCGGAAGTGGCGGCGGCCCAGGACGACGCCGAGCGCCACGAGGGCCGACAGGTAGGCGACGTGGCCGAGCGCGGGCAGCAGGCGCAGGGTGCCGAACGTGGCGCCGCGGGCCAGCTCGATGCCGTGCCACGCCGGGGTGGCCCAGGCCAGCGGCCGCACCCACTCCGGCAGCTGGCTCAGCGGGAAGAACGCGCCGGTGAACAGGGTCATCGGCATCACGAGGAAGCGGAACACGGAGTTGAACGCGTCCGGTTTCTCCCTGGTCGCGCTGAACGCCACCAGGGGCGCGCAGAACGCCATGCCGGCCAACACCCCGAACGGCACCGCCAGCACCGCGGACGGGCTGGTGATGGCGCCCAGGGCGACCGCGATGCCGAGGAACACGGCGGTGCCCGCGGCCAGCCGCAGCGCGATCCACAGCAGCTGGCCGTGCAGCACCTGGGCGGGCGTGATCGGGGTCGACACCATCGCCAGGTACGTCCGCTGCCACTTGAACGCGGAGAACACGGCCCACGTGGACTCGAACACGGCGTTCTGCACGGCGGTCAGCACCAGCAGCGCCGGCGCCAGGAACACCACGTACCGGTGGCCGCCGGTGGCCTCGCCGGCCTGCACCTGCGAGCCGAACCCCACCCCCATGGCCAGCAGGAACAGCACCGGCTGGAGGAAGTTGGAGATCACCGTGGCCCGCCAGTTGCGGCGGTACCAGGTCCAGTGGTGCTCCACCGCGATCAGCGCGGCGCGGAACGGGCCGACGACGTGGACGCCCATCAGTCCACCAACGTCCGGCCGGTGAGGCTGAGGAACACGTCCTCCAGCGAGCTGCGGCGGACCAGGCTGGACACCGGCCGCACGCCCCGCGCGTGCGCCGCGGACAGCGCCGCCTCGCCGTCCGAGGTGTACAGCAGCACCCGGTCGGGCAGGATCTCGACCCGGTCGGCCAGGTCGCGCACCGCGTCGGCGCTCTGCTCGCCCGGCGGGAACCTCAGCTCCAGCACCTCGCGGGTCGAGTAGCGGCGGATCAGCTCCGACGGCGAGCCCTCGGCCGCGATCCGGCCGCCGTCCATCACGACGAGCCGGTCGCACAGCTGCTCGGCCTCGTCCATGTAGTGCGTGGTGATGATCAACGTGACGCCGGACTGCTTCAGCCGGAACAGGCGGTCCCACAGCAGGTGGCGGGCCTGCGGGTCGAGGCCCGTGGTCGGCTCGTCGAGCAGCAGCAGGTCCGGGTCGTTGACCAGGGACCGGGCGATCGTGAGCCGCCGCTTCATGCCGCCCGACAGCGGCTCGACCTCGGCGTCGGCGCGGTCGGTGAGCTGGGCGAACTCCATCAGCTCGACGGCCTTCTCCCGGACCGCGGCGCGGGACAGGCCGAAGTAGCGGCCGTAGACCTGGAGGTTCTGCCGCACGGTCAGCTCGGTGTCGAGGTTGTCGAGCTGCGGCACCACGCCGAGGCGGGCGCGGATCCTCGGGCCGTCCACGTCCGGGTCGAGGCCGAGCACGCTCAGCTCGCCGCCGGTGCGCGGCGACACGCACGAGATCATCCGCATGGTCGAGGACTTGCCGGCGCCGTTGGGGCCGAGGAAGCCGAACGCCTCGCCCCGGCCCACTTCGACGTCGATGCCCCGGACGGCTTCGAACGAACCGAAGTGCTTGGTCAAGCCCTTGGCGTGGACGAGGGTCGGGGTCATGACGATCACGTTAGCGGCGGGGTCCGACAATCCCGGAATCGTTTTAGGGTGTGGCCCGTGGAGATCGAGCTGACCTGGCCGGCGGTGGCGGACGAGCGGTTGCGGGCCGAGGTGCACGAGGTGCTGCACGCCGTGGTGGCCGCGGGCGGCGCGATCGGCTGGCGACGTCCGCCGGGACGTGCGGAGACCGACGCGTGGCTGGACGGCGTCCTCGGCTCCCCCCGGGACGGCGCGCTCGTCGTGGCGCGCGTGGACGGCGTGCTGCGCGGCACGGCGACGTGGCGGCGGTCCGAGAGCGAGGTGTTCCGGCACATGGCCGAGGTGCGGCGGGTGGCGGCGCACCCGGCGGCGCGAGGCCTCGGACTGGGCGCGCGGCTGGTGGGCGCGGTGGTCGAGCACGCGCGCACGGCCGGGCTGGAGGTGCTGACGCTCGGCGTGCGCGGCAACAACCACGGCGCCATCCAGCTGTACGAGAGCCTCGGCTTCCGCGAGTGGGGTCGGCTGCCGAACGTCATCGCGGTGGACGACGTGCGTTACGACGACGTGCGGATGTACCTGCCCCTGGGCCACCGGGACGGCGTCGTGCTGCACGGCTCGGCCCCCGGCGGCCTCGGCTCGTCACCGCGTCGGACGGCGGTGGGGCGGCGCTAGGGCCGCTGACGCCGGGGAACGCCACGGCCCGGACCGCAACGCGATCCGGGCCGTGTCTCGTGCTCTTGCGGTGCTTGCGCGGCGCTCAGAGGTTCGGGAACCAGAGCTTGATCTCGCGCTCGGCCGACTCCGGCGAGTCCGAACCGTGGACCAGGTTGAACTGGACCTCCAAGCCGAAGTCGCCGCGGATCGTGCCGGGCGTGGCCTTCTCGACCGGGTCGGTGCCGCCGGCCAGCTGGCGGAACGCCGCGATCGCCCGCGTGCCCTCGACGACCATCGCCACCAGCGGGCCGCCGGTGATGAACTCGACCAGGTCGGCGAAGAACGGCTTGCCGTCGTGCTCGGCGTAGTGCTGCTCGGCGGTCGCGCGGTCCACGGTGCGCAGTTCGAGGGCGGCCAGGCCGAGGCCCTTGCGCTCGATGCGGGAGATGACCTCGCCGACCAGGCCGCGGCTGACGCCGTCGGGCTTGACCAGGACCAGGGTGCGCTCGCTCACGGCGGTCGGTACTCCTTCGTGCGGGATTGTGCGACTGGGTGAAGGGTAGCCGGAGCTGCGCCGGCACCCGCCGTGCCCACCCGTCAGCTCTGGTGGACCAGCCGCTCCGGCGCCGTCCCGGTGCCGAGCCAGGTCTTGGCGAGCGCGGTCGCCGCGGCGCGGAACACGCCGTCACGATCGCCGTCCTCGGGAGTGACGCCCCCGCCCGCTTGTCCAGCACGAGGTACCGGTCCGTGCCGCCGTCGGTGCGGAACCGGTAGCCAATTCTGCTCGTGGCTCGTCGCCGTGTCCGCGCCTCGATCGCCGTCTACGCGCAACTCGTGGAGTCTGCGGTCGACGACCTACACGGTCGTGATCTGGCCACACAATTGGGCATGGACTGTCCAGGCCTCCTGACTCCGGAACTGGGCGAGCCAGGACGGCCGGATCCACCGGGTCGCGGACACCCTCGACGACCAGAACCATTTCCTGGGCTACAACGTCTACTCGCCCGACGCCGACGGAGACCGGCGTGGGGGCCGGCCGTACCGAAAGAATTTCATCGAAGACCACAACCTCGGAAGGACATCGACTTCGTCATTCAGGGCATCCACAATGCGCCAGTGCTGCGACAGTAGCTGCCGAAGATCCGTGTGTACACACTTGAGGACTGACTCTGGAGGGTCTGCCTCGCACTGGCCACTAGGGTCCAGGGCGGATGGCCTGCCCGTTCGCTGGCTTGTGAGCGCGTCGCGTAACGGTTGCCCATCGACGATGGGCGTCTCAGGTATGTCCCGCCGGCGGGTGGTTGATGCCGACAGGCGGTCCGGATAGAACTATGAGCTCCTGTTTGTCATCGGCTACGACTCGTCGCCTCGACCCGACTGGAATTAGTCCGTCACCCGAACACCGCACGCTGACCAGGTCTGTGCGCGAGCGGCGTGGCTTTGACAAGTTTGCTGCACAGTGCGGGCACCCCTTTCGGTCCATCTGTCTTCCACGATTGTGACCGTGTGTGGCTCGGTGTTGCTGCGTTGGCGTGACGTCCCGCCACGGAAGTGCGGGTTGGCATTGTGGCCGTTAGTTTCGGACGTGCCGGTGCCGGAGTGCGCCGGATGTGTGCCGGACGCCGGGGGGTGTCCGGTTCTGTGAGGGGGAATCGTTGTGAGACGCAGTGTTCTGCGTGGTTCTGTGCTGCGCTTGTTCGGCAGCGCGGTGGTCGCGGTCCTGGTTGCCGGTGTGGTGACCGGAGCGGGGCAGGCGGCTCCGGAGGCGGACGAGACGGTGAAGGCGCCGGAGACGTGGATTCCGTCGTCGCAGGTGAACAGGACGCCCGTGGGTGGTCCGGCGCCCGACCGGGATTGGCGGGCGGCGGGCGCGGGTGACATGCAGGCGCAGCGCTCGACGTGCGCCGGTGAGGACTACGGCATCCTGCCGTCGTACCCGATGGAGCGGCACCAGGTCAGTGACCGGTTGGAGCTGCTGGTCAACCTCCACACCCGCAACGTCGTGTTCGCCTACCGCGAGCTGACGGTCAAGGGCACCGGGTTGAACCTGACGGTGGACCGGTTCTTCAACACCGCGGCGAGCAGCGTGAACGGCACCGAGTGGCTGCTCAGCTACGACACCGTCGGCTTGGAGGTCTACCCCGGCCAGGGCGTGATCTTCCACGGTCCGAACGGGTACTGCGAGTGGTTCGACGACAATCTCGACGGCACCTACGCGCCCGCGCCGAAGGTCGACGCGAGGCTGACCAAGACGCCCGATGGCGGGTTCGTGGTGTCCTTCGACGGTTCGGACGAGCGGTGGCTGTTCACCGCGAGGGGTTGGCTGGTCTCGCAGACCGACCGCAACGGCAACGCCGTCACCAACCGCTACGCGCCCGACGGCAAGCTGGTGTCTGTTGTGGACACCCAGGGTCGGGTGACCACGTTCAACTACGACGACCAGGGCCGGCCGGCGTCGATCACCGATCCGTCCGGGTTGACGTTCGGCGACCGCGTCTACGGCACCAACGGCACCCTCAGGGAGTTCGGCGACCGCGCCGGGGGCCGGATCAGGATCGAGTACACGCCGGGCTACTCGAACCTGCCCAGCGCGATCATCGACCCCCAGGGCAGGGCCTACCGGTTCGAGTACGACCTGTCCACCCTGCGCCTGACGAAGCTGACCAAGCCCACCGCGGACGGCGTCGGCGTCGCCACGACCTACCAGCGCGACGCCACGACCTCGTGGCACACGGTCGTCACCGACGCCAACGGCCACGCCTCCCGGCACGAGTTCGACGACGAGGGACGGCAGGTCAAGGCCACGGACGCGTTGGGGCACGTGCAGTCGCAGACCTGGACCGCGGCCAGTGACGTCAACACCACGACCAACGGGTTGCAGCACTCCACGACCTACCAGTACGACTCGCTCAACAACCTGATCGGCACGAAGCTGGCGACCGGGGCGCAGAGCGTGGTCGGCTACACCAGTTCGGCGCACCCGCACCTGCCCACCCAGGTCACCGACGCCTCCGGCAACCAGGCCACCCGTGAGTACGACACCAACGGCAACCTGACCAAGGTGCGCTCGACGGGCCTGAACGCCGACATCGAGACGTACGCCTACTCCTCGCTGGGCCTGGTGAAGACGCGCAAGGACGGCAAGGGCGCGATCACCTCCTACGAGTACGACACCGCCGGGAACCTGACCAAGGTCGTCCCGGCGGCGCCCGCGGGGGCCACCGCGTACACGTACGACTCGCTGTCGCGGGTGACGAGCGTGACCGACGGCAACGGCGTGCGCATCGACTACGGCTACGACAGGCTCGACCGCGTCGTGTCGGTCAAGCACGGGACGACCGTGGTGCAGGCCAACACCTTCGACGCCAACGGCAACCTCACCTCCACCCAGGTGCCCGGCGTGACGCGGACGTTGGAGTACGACGTGCGCAACCAGCTGACCAAGGTCACCCGCGGCACCGAGGTGGTGTCCTACACCTACGACAAGGTCGGCAACCTCAAGACCCTGACCACCCCGACCGGCACCGCGACCTACGCCTACGACGCCGCCGACCGCCTGACGTCCCTCGCCGACGCCTACAGCGGGACCACGACGTTCGGCTACGACAACGCCGACCGGCGCACCACCACCAACTTCCCCGGCGGCGCGGTGCAGACCACCGGCTACGACAACGCCGGCCGCCACACCTCCATCACCGTCACCAAACCCGGCGCGGAGCTGTTCAAGGCCACCTACCGCCACACCCGCCCCGACGGCAGCGACACCGACAAGCTCCAGTCCAAGACGATCAAGGGCGTCGTCACCGACTACACCTACGACGCACTGGGCCGCCTGACCAAGGCGGGCACCGGCGCCTACACCCTCGACAACGCCACCAACCTGCTCTCCGGCGAGGGCCGCACCTACACCGTCAACGCCGCCGACCAGTACACCAAGATCAACGACGTGAGCGCGGTGTTCGACGGCGCGGGCAACTACAAGTCCACCACCAATCCCGAATCAAGCTTCACCTTCAGCCCGACCAACCAGTTGCTCACCGGCAACCTCGGCACCACCAAGGTGCTCGACTTCACCTACGACACCGCGGATCAGACCCAACCCCGCACCATCACCGAAACCCCCACCGGCGGCACCCCGGTCACGCACGTGTTCACCCGCACCGCGCTCGGGGTAACAGAGACCGTGGACAACGGGACCCGCTCCAGCTACACCCGCGACACCGAAGGCCTGCTCATCGGCCTGAAGGACAAGGCGGGCGCACGCTACGGCGCGGTCACCGACCACCAGGGCAGCGTCCTCGCGCTGGTCGACACCAACGGCAACGTCGCGGCCGAGTACACCTACGCCCCCTACGGCGCGGTCACCGCCACCGGACCCGCCGCGGCGGCCAACCCGTTCCGCTACCTCGGCGCCTACCAGCTCCAACGCGGCCACTACCTGCTCGGCTACCGCGTCTACGACAGCGCCTACGCCCGCTTCCGCTCACCCGACCCCACCGGCCAGGAGCCCAACCCCTACAACTACGCCCAAGGCGACCCCATCAACAACAGCGACCCCACCGGCGCCAGCACGGCCTCCACGCAAGGATCGACGATCGGTGGCTTCATCGGTACCGGGATCGGTATCGGCCTGGTCGGCACCTGCGCGGCTACCGCCGGAGTCGGTTGCATCGCGGCCGGCGCGGTCATGGGAGGTCTGCTGGGCGGCGCCGGTGCGGCATTGGGTTCGCAGATCGCGGGCGGCAACTCCCAGGAAGTCGCCGATGACGGACTGGGTGGAATCACCGGCGGTGTTCTCGGTGGGGCGAGTCGCTTCACGAACACGTTGAAGGGAATCTTTGGATGAGGCGCACACCGGAGTCGACCCGCTATCGCCTGTTCTACTCGGTCGCGGCTGCGCTCTGCCTGCTCCTGCTCGTCGGGGCTTTCGCGATCAGCGATCGAGCGCCTTGGGCTCCGGTGGTCATGGGCTGTCTCGCCGGCTCCCTTCTTGTGGCCGGCATACAGAGGTGGCGTAAGGAGAAAAAGACCGACATGTGATGTCTCGGGTGCTGTCGGTCGAGGATCACCGCCCCGGTGGGTGTCCGATCTTGTCGATCGGGCGTGCGTGACATACGGGTGGTCGCCCATGACGTTGTCGGGGCGACCACCGCACCCGTTCGCAGACCTCGAAGCGTCAGGGCCGATCGCCTTCGACGGTGAGTCGATGATGCCGTTCCAGGACGGTTCCGCTGAGGCGTGGCCCGTCGGCATCGGATCGACGGTCGTCCGCGCCCCGAAGTGCCGGAACTCCACGTACTCGCCGGACGCCACAACCTCGTGAAAGTGCTCGGCGCGCAGGAGCGGGGGTTCCGCATCCTGCGCGCCGAGCACGTCCGGTCACGCGTCGAACTGGCCGGTCACTAGCGGGTCAGGATGACGACCGAGCGGGCCGGCGCGGTGATCGTGCCGTTCGCGAACGTGGCCTTGTCGCTGCTCAGGGCGTGGTTCTGCCAGTCGCCGGCGACGGTGGTCGACTTGGCGGTCGGGTACGGGTTGACGATCACCAGGATGCCGTCCAGCGCCGGGTCGACGTCCGGGCCGGCGGTGTCGTCGAGGAGCGCTGCGACGATGCCCGGCTCGGCCGCCGGGAACGACAGCTTCTGCTGCACGAGCGCCGCGTCGTTCAGGGTGAACAGGGGCGACGACTTGCGGATCTTCAGCAGTTCCAGCGTGTTGTCCACGGCGGCGCGCATGTCGTCCGACGAGGGCTTCAGGGAGGCGTTGGCCAGCAGCGGCGCGGCGTAGGGCCACTTGTCCTCGTTGTCCGCGGCCGGGGGGAGGCCGCGGGCGAAGCCGTTGTCCCGCAACGACGGGTCGTAGCGGTTGAACCAGTCGCCCGAGTCGTAGCTGTTGCGGTCCAACGACTTCGAGCGCAGGAACTCCGCGCCGGCGTGCAGGAACGGTTGGCCCTGGCCCAGCAGCACCGGCGCCAGCGCGACCTTCTGCATCCGCACCCGGTCCGCCATCGACGTGCCGACCGGCAGCTTGTAGGTCTGCGAGTCGAACAACGTCTCGTTGTCGTGCGCGTCGGCGTACGTGATCACGTCGGCCGGCGCGCCCGTGTACCCGGCGGGCGAGCCGTTGTACGACACGTCACGGCCCGTGATCTCGCCCCCGCCGGTGGACCGGAACCGGTAGGACGCCATGTTGCCCGCCATGCCGAGCTTCACCAGGTCGGTGTAGTTCGCGAGCCGGGCGGCGACGTCGCCGTTGGCGGGCGTGCCGTTGAGGTCCCCGGCCAGGCCGGACGCGAGGCCCTGCGCGCGCGGGTCGGCGTCGAACGGGCCGCCGCCGCGCACCGCGTCGCGGAGCCGGTCGCTGAACGTGCCGATGCCCGTGCCCGCCATGTTCGCCTGCGTGGCCTGCTCGAACCGGGCGTTGCCGGCGACCTCGCCGAAGTCCCAGCCCTCGCCGTAGATCCGGATCATGCGCCCGTCCACGCCGTCCGCGGCGACGGTCAGCGCGTCCAGCGCCGCCCGCACGGCCAGGATGTTCGCCTTCGGGTGGTGGCCCATGAGGTCGAACCGGAAGCCGTCCACCTTGTACAGGCGCGCCCAGCGCACGACCGAGTCGACGACGAGCTTGCCCATCATGGCGTTCTCGGTGGCGGTGTTCGCGCAGCACGTCGAGTTCGCGACGCTGCCGTCGGCGTTGAGCCGCTGGTAGTACCCCGGCACGACCTTGTCCAGCACGGACGTCGCCGCGTCGCCGGAGGCGGCGGTGTGGTTGTAGACCACGTCGACCACCACGCGGTTGCCGTTGTCGTGCAACGACTTCACCATCTCGCGGTACTGCTTGGAGCGCGCCCACCCGGTCTGCGCGTCGTCCGTGGCGTAGGAGCCCTCGGGGACGTCGTAGTGGAACGGGTCGTAGCCCCAGTTGAAGCCGTCCTTCGCGGCGGCGTCGGCCACGCACTGCTGCTGCGCCGCGGAGTCCGCGGGCAACGACGCCAGGTCGCACGCCGGCCGCAGCTGGTCGGCGCGCTTCTCGGGGATGGTGGCGATGTCGAACGTCGGCAGCAGGTGCACGGTGTCGAGGCCCGCGGCGGCCAGCTCCCGCAGGTGCGTCATGCCGACCGACGACGAGTGCGTGAAGGCCCGGTAGGTGCCCCGGTCGGACTCCGGCACGGACGCGTCGCCGATGGAGAAGTCGCGGACGTGCAGCTCGGTGATGCCGTGCTCGGTCGGGTCGCCGTCGAGGCCGCGGGCGACGTGCCCGGCCCAGTCGGCGGGCATGGTGCGGGCGTCGCCGAGGTCGGCGAACTGCGAGTGCGTCGAGTCCACCGACAGCGCCACCGAGTACGGGTCGGTCACCGTCACCGTGCGGCCGGCGGTGGTCACCTCGTACCGGTAGAACTTGTCCTCCCACGGCCCGGTGGCCGACCAGGAGCCGGACGCGTCGTCGCGCGCCAGGTCCACCGTCGTGACCGGTCCGCCCGGCTGGTCGGACACCTGGACCTTCACCGAGGACGCCGTGGGCGCCCACAGCCGCGTGGTCACCCGGTCGCCCTCGAACGTCGGCCCGTACGTCAGCCGCGACGCGGCGGCGGCGAACCGGTCGTCCAGCACGCCCGCGATCTGCACGCCCGTGCGGTGGCGCAGGCCGCCGCCCGAGTCGACGTGCACGGCGGACAGCTTCCCGCGCAACGCCTCGTCCAGCCGCTCCCCGTCGCGGACCCGGAACACGGGCTTGCCCCGCAGGTGCGGGAAGCGGTCGGGCACGGCGTCCGCCGACGGCTCCAGCCGCAGCACCTTGCCGTCGTACTCCAGCCGGTAGCCGTCGGACGGCGTTCCCGGCACGTCCCACACGACCAGGTCCTTCGACACCCAGACGGCCTTGGCCTTGGTGACGTCGTCGTCCACGCCCTCGCCCGCGGACGGCGGCAGCACGTAGGAGATGGACCCGTCCGGCTTGGTCGAGCCGGAGACGTACCAGACCTCGTACCCGGTGCCCGTGACGTCGAGGAACTGGTCCGGGCCGGGGTCCTTCGCGTCACCCTTGTGGATGATGTTGCTCAGCCCGGTCGCGCCCGGCGCCAACGGCACCGACCAGTACGCGCCGAACCCGTCCCGCCCGTCCGGCACGCGCGACT
Source organism: Saccharothrix hoggarensis (assembly GCF_042678885.1). GTDB lineage: Bacteria > Actinomycetota > Actinomycetes > Mycobacteriales > Pseudonocardiaceae > Actinosynnema > Actinosynnema hoggarensis. Next base: position 81,108 of record NZ_JBHTLK010000003.1, on the reverse strand, counting down.
GGTTCCAGCCGGGACTCGGCTCCAGCGAGCCCGTCCAGTGGTAGAGCGTCCAGTCGGTGTAGTCACCGTCGGGGCGGTTGTAGTGGATCACCGCGCGGTTCTGCGCGGCGGCGAGGCTCGCGAACACCTTGTCGCCGTTGACCCACGCGCGTCCCGCCGTGCGGCCGGAGGCTTCGACCGTGCCGCCGCGCACGACGGAGAACTCCACCGGCGCGGTGGCGGCGATGGTCGCCACTCCCCCGGTGAACGGGTGGTCGGCGCCGCCCGCGCGCACCACGAGCCCCGTGGCGTCACCGGTGTGCGTGACCACGGCCTGGCCGGTCGCGGCGAGCTCGGTGGCGTGCACCGCGGCCTGGCCCTGCTTCAGCCACACCTGCGGCGTCACGCTCGGGTCGACGAACCGGTCACCGTCGGTGTCCTTCTCGTCGCCCTTGTGGGCGATCAGCCCGACCGACCGGGCGCCCGGCTTCAGCTTGATCCACGCGAACCGGCCGTACGGGGTCTCGCCGGCGAACGGCACGGGCGCGTCCCACGTCGGCGCGTTCTCGACGTCGCCCCACGCGTGCAGGCCCCACCCGTCGTAGTCGCCCGCCGGGCGGTTGTAGTGCACCACCAGCCAGTCCGACGCCACCGCGGCGGGCGGCTCGACGGCCGGCGCGGCCACCAGGCCGACGCTGGCGCCGTCCGCGCCCAACGTGCCCTTGGCGTCCTTGGCCACCACGCGCACCTCGACGTCCTTGCCCGCCGCCGCGCCGGGCAGCGCGGCCAGGTCGGCGAACACGCGGTACGGGGCGGCGTCGTCGGTGCCGAGCACCTGCCAGTCGCGCTCACCCGCGACCCGCGCCGCGAACGTGGCCTGCGCGTACGGCGACGTGACGCCGTCGGCGCGCAGCTCCACGCGGTCGTCGAGCACGGTGCCGGTCGGCGGCACGACCAGCGTCGGCGTCGGCGCGGCCGCAGGGATCTTGCCCGTCGACCGCAGCACCAGCGCCGACAGGGCGGGCACCGTCACGGTCACCTTGCCCTCGGACGCGTTCACCTGGGACCCGGCGGCCGGCCAGACGGGCCGGTAGCCCTTCCCGGACACGGGGACGTCCACGGTCGTCGGCGCGGTGCCCGCGTTGGCCACGACCAGGTGCTCGACCTGCTGGTTGCGGGCCGTGCGGCTGAACGCGAGCACGTCGCCCCGGGCGAGCCGCAGCGCCTGGTTGCCGCTGCGCCACACCGGGTCGCCGTCCACGAACTTCGCCAGGCCCTTGAGCTGCTGGTACAGCGGGTGGTCGGTGCGGAAGTTGTCGACCGCGCCGGTCCGGTCGCTGCCGACCAGGTCCTCGGCGGCGTACTCGGGCGTCCGGGACGCGAACATGTCCTGCCGGGCGAGCTTGTCGCCGCCGCCGCCCGCGAAGCCCTGCTCGTCGCCGTAGTAGACGACGGGGTTGCCGCGCCACAGGTACATCAGGGCGTTGCCCAGCTCCAGCCGGTCCAGCAGCTCGGCCTCGGACACGCCCGGCCGGCCCTGCCGGACCATCCACGCGATGCGGCCCATGTCGTGGTTGCCCAGGAACGTCGGCAGCGACGAGGCGTTGGAGTCCGCGTCGGTGTACCGGTCGTCGTCCACCAGCACCTCGGCGAGCCGCGCCGCGCCGCCGCCGGACAGGAACGTCGCCGCGCCGCTCTGGAACGGGAAGTCCAGCGTCGCCTGCATCTTGCCGGTAGTGGTGTAGCGGGACGTGAACGCCGGGTTCGCGTCGAAGACCTCGCCGAAGACGAAGAAGTCCTTCTTGCCGCGCGACGCCGCGTACTGCTTCACGTGCGGCGCCAAAGCCTGCCAGAACTCCATGTTGACGTGCTTGACGGTGTCGACGCGGTAGCCGTCGATGCCGAGGGTGTCGATCCAGCTGGTGAAGATCCGCTGCATGCCCTTGACGACCGTCGGGTGCTCGGTCATCAGGTCGTCGAGGCCGAAGAAGTCGCCGTACTCGTTGGACTCGCCGCTGAACGTCGAGTCGCCGCGGTTGTGGTAGAGCCGCGGGTCGTTGAGCCAGTCCGGGGTCTTCGCGCCCTTGACGACCGGCGTGTACGGCGCGGTCAGCTCGGGGAAGTCCTCCCGGCCCGCGATCGCCGAGATGTCGACCGGGTTGCCGTGCTCGTCGAGGTAGGGCTGCGCGCCGGTGCTGACGTAGCCGTACTCGCCCTCGGCGTAGTCGATCAGGTCGGCGGTGTGGTTGGCGACGATGTCGAAGAAGACCTTGATGCCGCGGCGGTGCGCGTCCGCGATCAGCCGGCGCATCTCGTCGGTCGTGCCGAAGTGCGGGTCCAGCTTGGTGAAGTCCGTCGTCCAGTAGCCGTGGTAGCCGGCCGAGATGTCGGCCCCGGAGCCCTGCACCCACCGGTTCTGGAACATGGGGGTCATCCAGATCGCGGTGATGCCCAGGTCGTCCAGGTACGGGATCTTGTCGTGCAGGCCCTTGAGGTCGCCGCCGTGGTAGAAGCCCTTGTCGGCGGGGTCGTAGCCGCTCTTGAGCCGGTCGGTCTCGCTCGTGCCGCCGCGGTCGTTGCGCGGGTCGCCGTTGGCGAACCGGTCGGGCATCACGAAGTAGAACCGCTCACCGGTCAGGTCGGTCCGCAGCGCGTCCTTGGCCAGCGCTTTGTCACCGCCCTGGACGCCCGGCGCGACGTCGGTGACGGCGCCGACGGCGAGCCGCTGGACTTCGGGCGCGGCGCCGGTGGACGGTGGGACGAACGGCACAACGGCCAGGGCGATGAGCGCGGCGACGGCCCGACGCATCAGCGACCTCCTTGTCGCAAATTCTTGCAACCCCGTCCCGGCAGGACGCCGGGACGGAGTGCACAAAACCACGACAACTACGGCCGGACAAGGGCCAGACGGCCGCAAGTGCTTGCAGAACCTTGCGCGTGAGCGGTGCGCGGGCAGCCTCGCCAACGCTGCGGGGGTGCAGCGTCAGCGGTGCTGCCCAGGCAGGGGCAGCGGCGCGGCGCGGGCAGGGTCAGCGGCGCTGCGGCTGGAGGGTCTTGCTCCACAGCGACGCGCCCTTGATGTCGCGCAGCCACACGGTCAGCTCACCGTCCCGCGACACCTCCACCTCGCCGAAGTGCTGGAAGCCGTCCAACGGGGTCGTGTTCGCGACCGGCGGGGCGTTCACGAACACCGCCTCCGGCCCGAACGTCGGGTCGAGCGTGTTCGGGCCGAACGCGCCCGCGTTCAGCGGACCGGACACGAACTCCCAGAACGGGTCGAAGTCCTGGATCGCCGCCCGCTCCGGCGAGTAGTGGTGCGCGGCCGTGTAGTGCACGTCCGCCGTCAGCCACACGGTGTTGCGCACGCGCCGGCGCTTCAGCTCGCCCAGCACCCACGCCAGCTCGTGCTCGCGGCCACCCGGCGCGCCGGGCCGCCCGTTGGCCACGCCCTCGATGTCCACGCCGTCCGGCACGGTCAGCCCGATCGGCAGGTCCGCGGCGATGATCTTCCACGTGGCGCGGCTGCGGTCCAGCGAGTCGACCAGCCACTTCGCCTGCTCCGCGCCCAGCACGACGCCCCGACCGTCCCGCGGCGACGTGTTCGCGTCCTTGTACGACCGCATGTCCAGCACGAACACCTCGACGTGCGCGCCGTACTCGAACTTCCGGTACACCCGCCCGTCCACCGCGCGCCTCGGGTCGATGGGCTGCCACTCGTGGAACGCCTGGAACGCCCGCGCGGCCAGCACGTCCACCCGCTTCTCGGTGTAGAGCGGCGAGGTCAGGATCTCGCCCGGGTACCAGTTGTTGGTCACCTCGTGGTCGTCCCACTGCACGATCATGGGCACGCGGGCAGCGAACGCGCGGTACTGCGGGTCGAGCAGGTTGTAGGCGAACTGGCCGCGGTACTCGTCCAGCGTCTCGGCGACCTTCAGCTTCTCCGGGATGACCACGTTGCGCCACACGCGGCCGTCCGGCAGCGTCACGGACTCCTGCAACGGGCCGTCCGCGTACACCGTGTCGCCGCTGTTGATGAAGAAGTCGGGGCGGCGCGCGGCCATCGCGCCGAAGATCGGCATGCCGCCCAGGTCCGGGTTGCTTCCCCAGCCCTGGCCCGCCACGTCGCCGGACCACACGAACCGCACGCCGTCACGGCCGCGCGGAGCCGTCCGGAAGCTGCCCACCACGGCCTCGCTGCGGGCGCGGCCGTCCAGGTCCTCGGCGACGACCCGGTAGTGCACCTCGCGGCCACCGGGCAGGCCGCTCAGGCGCACCCGGCCCGTGCCGCCCGTCTCGGGGGTCAACAGCGGCCCGCGCACCGTGCGGACGTGCCGGAACGACGGGTCCGGCGACACCTCCACCAGCATCCGCGACGGGCGGTCGGCGCGCGTCCACACCAGGCCGCCGTCGGCCGTCACGTCACCGGACTGCACGCCGTGCGTGAGCACCGGCCGGTCGCCGCCGCGCGCCAGCGCCACACCGCCGGGCAACGCCAGGACCCCGGGCACAGCCGCCGCGGCCGTGCCGATCGCACCGGCGCGCAGCAGCGTCCGCCGGTTCACCACACCATCGCTCATGCGCCGGTTTGTAGCCGGTGAAGCCGAATTCCGGGTGAACGGAACCGGTCGCACACAGGCCCAACGCACGGCGGAGGACCACGCCCCCGTCCCGCGACGGGTCGGGACTCCGTCGCGGACGTGTGCGCTGTCGGAACCACCCGGTCAGGCGAACTCCGGAACCAAGGACAACCCGAACCGCATGTCTCACGTTAGCCGGAGAATTCGGAGGCCGGCCCCGGCGCAGGTGGCTCCCGGTACCGAGCGCAGGCGGACCACGGGCCACGCCGACCGGTACGGAGTACGCCGACCCACGGGTCATGCCGACCGGTACCGCGGTATGACGCTGAGGTTGGCTCCGCGGTACGACGCCCCGCCCCGCGGTCGCGCCTAGCGTTCACGCCATGAACGCACTCGCCACCCGCCTGGGCGTCCAGCCACGGCCCGGGATCGCCCGAGCCCTGGTCGCGACCGCCCCCGCGCTGCTCGCCGTGTACCTCGTCGCCCGCGGCTGGTTCTACCCGCTGTGGCCCGACACCATCGGCGCGATCGGCCACCCGTTCACCGCCGACCCCGCCCTGGGCGGTGCGTGGGGCGGGCCGACGCTCGCGGGCGCGTGGCTGGTGCACGCCCTGATCGCGCTGGGCGTGCAGGCCGTCTGCCTGGTGGTCCTGCGGGCGCTCTACCGACCGGTCGCACGTCGGCGCTGACGCGAGGGCTACGGCTGCTGCTGGCTGGGCAGGCGGCCCTCGGCCATGCGCTTGGCGACGTCCCGCCGCAGCCACAGCAGGTACACCCAGACCAGGCTGAACACGACGCCGATGCCGCCGAGCGCGGTCAGCGCGAACCAGCCCGCCACCATCACGACGTGCAGGGCGATGATCACGTACACGGCCCACGCGTGCTTCAGCACGGCGCACGTGCCGATCAGCGCGACGATCAACCCGAGCACGAGGTACCCGGTGCCGGTGCCGATGCCGCCGCCCAGCTTCGCCACCACGGGCAGCGCCAGGGCGACGACGATCGCTTCGAGGATCAGGGTGCCCGCCATGATGCCGCGGAAGGACTTCATCGGGTCCTTCTTCGGCGCGGGAACCGGCCGGCCGGAGGCGGAAACCGAAGCAGGGTCCGAGGCTGGAACCGAAGCGGGGTTCGAAGCGGCGTCCGGGTCGGGGCCGGTGGTCATGACGGCTCCTTGCCGAACAGGGCGCGCGCGTCGCCCGCCGTGACGACGGAGCCGGTCACGACCACGCCGCCACCGGACACCACGTCACCGTCATCGCTCTCCTCGGCCAGCCGCACGGCTTCCTCGATCGCGTCCACGAGGTGGGGCTGGACGACCATCCGGTCCTCGCCGAAGATCGGCACCGCGATCCCGGCGAGCAGGTCGGGGTCCAGGGCGCGCGGCGAGGAGTTGGACGTCAGCACGACTTCCTGCACCACCGGTTCGAGCGCGCTGAGGATGCCCACGGCGTCCTTCTCCTGCATCACGCCGACGACGGCCACGAGCTTGCGGAAGCCGAACTCCTCGTCCAGCGCCTTCGCCAACGCCTCGGCGCCGTGCGGGTTGTGCGCGGCGTCGACGAGCACGGTGGGCGCGGACCGGACGCGTTCCAGCCGGCCGGGCGACGACACCGTGGCGAACGCCTCGCGCACCGCGTCGACGTCCAGCCGCCGGTCGGCCCCGGCGCCGAAGAAGGCCTCCACGGCGGCCAGCGCCAGCGCCGCGTTGGCGGCCTGGTGCGCGCCGTGCAGCGGGAGGAACACCTCGTCGTACTCGCCGCCGAGCCCTTGCAGGCGCAGCATCTGCCCGCCGACCGCGATGTCGCGCTGGATGACGCCGAACTCCGACCCGAACCGGGCGACGGACGCGTCCACCTCGGCGCACCGCCGCAGCAGCACCTGCTCCACGGCGGGGTCCTGCTGCGCGAACAGGGCGACGGCGTCGGGCTTGATGATCCCGGCCTTCTCCTCGGCGATGCCGGCGAGGTCGCCGCCCAGGTACTCGACGTGGTCGAGGCCGATGGGCGTGATGACGGCGATCCGGCCGTCGGCGATGTTGGTGGCGTCCCACGAGCCGCCCATGCCGACCTCGATGACGGCGGCGTCCACGGGGGCGTCGGCGAACGCGGCGAACGCCATGCCGGTGAGCACTTCGAACTTGCTCATCGGCACGTCGCCGCGCGCGTCGACGATCGACAGGTACGGCTCGACGTCGCGGTAGATCTCGACGTACCGCTCGGGCGGGATGGGGGCGCCGTCGACGCTGATCCGCTCGGTGGCGAGCTGCAGGTGCGGGCTCGTGTACCGGCCGGTGCGCAGCCCGATGCGGGTGAGCAGGGCGTCGATCATGCGGGACGTGGACGTCTTGCCGTTCGTCCCGCCGACGTGCACCACGGGGTACGTCGCCTGCGGGTCGCCGAGGATGTCGGCCAGCGCCCGGATGCGGTCGAGGCTGGGCTCGATCTTGGTCTCGGGCCAGCGCGTGTTCAGCTCCGACTCGACCTGCCGCAGCTCCTCCAGGGCCCCGGTCTCGAACCCGCTCACGAGTTGTCCTGCGGCAGGGTTTCGAGGCGGGTGTGGATGCGCTCGATCTCGGCGTTGGCCGCGGCCAGCCGGGCCTGGATCTTGGCGACGACGTCGGCGGGCGCCTTGTCGAGGAACGCGGCGTTGCCGAGCTTGCCCTCGCACTGGGCGCGTTCCTTCTCGGCGACGGCGAGGTCCTTGGCGAGGCGCTTGCGCTCGGCGACGACGTCGACCGCGCCGGACAAGTCGAGCTCGACCTTGACGGTGCCCTTGGGCAGGCCGACGTCGAGCGAGACGCTGACGGAGAAGTCGTCGCCGGGCTCGGTCATCCGGGTCAGGGACCGCACCGCGGCCACCTGCTCGGTCAGGTCGACGCAGCACGCGCCGCGCACCTTGCCGGCGACCTTCTGGGCGGGCTTGAGGCCCTGGTCGGAGCGGAACCGGCGGATCTCGGTGACGAGCTTCTTGAGGCCTTCGACGCGGGACGCGGCGACCTCGTCGCGCTCGATCCCGGTGGGCTTGGGCCAGTCGGCGACGACCAGGGACTCGCCGCCGGTCAGCGTGGTCCACAGGGTCTCGGTGATGAACGGCGTGAGCGGGTGCAGCAGCCGCAGCACCACGTCGAGGACGTGGCCGAGCACGGTCTGGGTGGCCTCGGCGCGGGCGCCGCCCTCGGCGATCTGGACCTTGGCCAGCTCCAGGTACCAGTCGCAGAACTCGTCCCAGGTGAAGTGGTAGAGCGCTTCGCTGAGGCGGGCGAACTGGAACGCCTCGAACTGGCCGTCCACATCGGACACGAGCTGGTCGAGCAGGTCGAGGATCCAGCGGTCGGCGTCGGTCAGCTCGTCGCGCGGCGGGAGGGGCCGGTCGACGGTGGCGCCGTTGCTCAGCGCGAACCGGGTGGCGTTCCACAGCTTGGTGGTGAAGTTGCGCGAGCCCGCCGCCCACTCCTCCGCCACGGCGAGGTCCGAGCCGGGGCTGGTGCCGCGCAGCAGCGTGAACCGGGTGGCGTCGGCGCCGTAGGCGTCCATCCAGTCGAGCGGGTCGATGCCGTTGCCGCGCGCCTTGGACATCTTCTTGCCGTGCTGGTCGCGGATGAGACCGTGCAGGAAGACGTGGTCGAACGGCTGCTTGCCGTCCATCGCGTACAGGCCGAACATCATCATCCGGACGACCCAGAAGAACAGGATGTCGTAGCCGGTGGACAGCACGCTGGTCGGGTAGAACTTCGCCAGGTCGCTGGTCTGCGTGGGCCAGCCCAGCGTGGAGAACGGCCACAACGCCGAGGAGAACCACGTGTCGAGGACGTCCTCGTCCTGCACCCAGCCCTCGCCGGGGACTTCGTCGTCCGGGCCGACGCACACGACCTCGTCGTTCGGGCCGTACCAGACCGGGATGCGGTGGCCCCACCAGAGCTGGCGCGAGATGCACCAGTCGTGCAGGTTGTCCACCCAGTCGAAGTAGCGCTTGGACAGCTCGGCCGGGTGGATCGTGGTGCGGCCGTCGCGGACGGCGTCGCCGGCGGCTCGCGCCAGCGGCTCGACCTTGACCCACCACTGCATGGACAGGCGCGGCTCGACGACCGTGTCGCAGCGCGAGCAGTGGCCGACCGAGTGGGTGTACGGCCGCTTCTCGGCGACGATCCGGCCCATCTCGCGCAGGGCTGCCACGACGGCGGGACGCGCCTCGAACCGGTCCAGGCCGTCGAACGGGCCGTTGAACGTGATCACGCCGCGGCCGTCCATCACGGTCAGCGCGGCCAGGTCGTGGCGCTGGCCGATCTCGAAGTCGTTCGGGTCGTGCGCCGGGGTCACCTTGACCGCGCCGGTGCCGAACGCCGGGTCCACGTGCTCGTCGCCGACGACCGGCACGAACCGGCCGGTCAGCGGCACCTCGACCTCGGTGCCGATGAGGTGCTGGTACCGCTCGTCCTCCGGGTGGACCGCCACGGCGGTGTCACCGAGCATCGTCTCGGCGCGCGTCGTCGCGACCACGATCGAGTTCTCGCCCGAGCCGTAGCGGATCGAGATCAGCTCGCCCTCGTCGTCGGAGTGGTCGACCTCGATGTCGGACAGCGCGGTCTGGCAGCGCGGGCACCAGTTGATGATCCGCTCGGCCCGGTAGATCAGGCCCTCGTCGTAGAGCTTCTTGAAGATGGTCTGGACGGACCGGGACAGGCCCTCGTCCATGGTGAAGCGCTCGCGGGACCAGTCGACGCCGTCGCCGAGCCTGCGCATCTGGTTGAGGATCTTGCCGCCGTACTCGGCCTTCCACTCCCAGACCCGCTCCACGAACTTGTCGCGGCCCAGGTCGTGGCGGGACATGCCCTCGCCGGCGAGCGAGCGCTCGACCACGTTCTGCGTCGCGATGCCCGCGTGGTCCATGCCGGGCAGCCACAGGACCTCGTAGCCCTGCATCCGGCGGCGGCGGGTGAGGGCGTCCATCACGCTGTGGTTGAGCGCGTGGCCCATGTGCAGGCTGCCGGTGACGTTCGGCGGCGGGAGGACGATCGTGTACGGCGGCTTGTCGCTCGTCGCGTCGGCCGTGAAGTAGCCGCGCTCGACCCACCGCTCGTACAGCCCGGCCTCTACCTCGGCCGGGTTCCACGCCGGAGGGAGTTCGGTTCGCTGGGGTGCGGTGGGCGTCTCGGTCACGGGCGAAGTCTACGGAGGAGCGGGTATCGACTTCTAACCAGATACCTGCTAGCGGTTTCGGCAAGGCTCGGCGACTGGGGGCGCACGTGGACGAGTACCGGATCGAGGACCACCCGGACCTGCGAGACGCGGGGTGGGCGCGGGACGCCGTGCGGCGGGCCGAGCGCGAGGCGCGGGTGAGGCGGCTGCGGACGTTGCCGAGGCTGCCGCGGCGGCGGTTCTGGGGCGGGTTGGCGATCGTGGTGGCGGCGGTGGCGCTGGCGTGGGCGGTGTTCGCGTCGCAGCCGGGGTCGGAGCCGGGGTCGGGGTCGCCGGCGGAGCGTCGGCCGGTGGACCTGTCGGAGCCGTTCGCGGGGACGGCCGCGGCGGCGTGGGCGGAGGGGGAGGCGGGGCTGGTGGCGCCGGAGCCCGCGACGGTGGGCGGCTTCACGGCGGAGCAGGTCGCGGACGCCTACGCGCGGGTGCGGCAGGCGGTCGTGGCGGCGCGGCTCGACCCGCGGGTGGTGCGCGACCACGACCTGGAGCCGTTCTTCGGGCTGTTCGCGCCGGACCTGGCGGAGTCGCTGCGGGTGCTGTTCGACGGCCGCAACGACGGCGAGGCGGCGCTGGTGGTGACGCGGGTGGACCGGGGCGCGCGGTTGGCGGACGTGCCGCCGCGGGCGCGGGGCGAGATGGTCGCCGAGGTGGGGCCGCAGGGTGAGCTGGTGGTCCGCACGGACTACACGTTCGCGTACGCGTTCGCCCCGGAGCGGCCGGAGGACGTGCGCGGGCCGTTGGACGTGGTGGCGTTGTCGCGGTTCCAGGTCAGGTACGCCGTGCGCGATGGCGACCCGGGCGTGGCGGGGCTGTGGGCGGACTCGTCGCTGGGCACGTTTCACTCGATCGGGTGTTCGGCCGCGAAGCGCGGGTTCCTGGCGCCCGCGTTCTCGGAGCCGGGTCTGCCGCCGGGCCTGGACTTCGACCTGGGCTCCCCGTCGTCCCCGGTCGACGGCTGTCCGGACTGACCGCACCGACGGGGTCACCCGTTCGGACGATTCGCTCAATTGTGGCGCGGCTCACAATTGAGCTTGATCACCGGACTCGCCGCAGGTGAGGACGCCGGATTCACGGGCCGATCGCAACCCCTTGGGGCCCGTGACAGCGGTCCCGCGTCGGCCTCGGCACGACCGGCGATCGGACGGACCGCCGGCGTGCTCGCGCGGGGTGCGCCGGCGGCACACTATGGGGTATGGACCGCAAGCCTCCCCGGCACGACATCGACGAGTCCCGGCTCGACGTGAGCGAACCCAAGCGCTGGGCGGCGGGCCTCCCCGGTGTCGCCGTGTCGCTCAAGCGCGGCGTCGAGCAGATGGGCGTGACCCGGACCGCGACGACGTTGCGGCTGCTCAACCAGCGCGAGGGCTTCGACTGCCCCGGCTGCGCGTGGCCGGAGCCGCAGGGCCACCGCAAGCTCGCCGAGTTCTGCGAGAACGGCGCCAAGGCCGTGGCGGAGGAGGCGACGCGCCGGCGCGTGGGGCCGGAGTTCTTCGCCGCGCACCCGATCGCCGACCTGGCGGGCAAGTCCGACTACTGGCTGGGCCAGCAGGGCCGGATCACCCAGCCGATGGTGCTGCGGGACGGGGCGACGCACTACGAGCCGATCACGTGGAGCGACGCGTTCGAGCTGGTCGCGGACCACCTGAACGGTTTGGCGAGCCCGGACGAGGCGGTGTTCTACACGTCCGGCCGGACCAGCAACGAGGCCGCGTTCCTCTACCAGCTGCTGGTCCGCTCGTTCGGCACGAACAACCTGCCGGACTGCTCGAACATGTGCCACGAGTCGTCGGGCGCGGCGCTGTCGGAGTCCACCGGCATCGGCAAGGGCTCGGTCGGCATCGACGACTTCGCGCGGGCGGACCTGGTCGTCGTGGTGGGCCAGAACCCGGGCACGAACCACCCGCGGATGCTGTCGGCGCTGGAGGACGCCAAGAAGGCGGGGGCGCGGATCGTGGCGGTGAACCCGCTGCCGGAGGCCGGGCTGCTGCGGTTCAAGAACCCGCAGAACGTGCGCGGGCTGGTCGGCGCGGGCACGCAGCTGGCCGACGAGTTCCTCCAGATCCGGCTGGGCGGCGACCAGGCGCTGTTCCAGGCGGTGGGGAACCTGCTGCTGTCGTGGGACGCGGTGGACCGCGAGTTCGTGGCCGAGCGGACCGAGGGGTTCGCCGAGTACGCCGACCACGTGCGCCGGCTGGACTGGGACGCGGTCGACGAGGCGACCGGCCTGCCGCGGGCGCAGGTGGAGCTGCTGGCGCGGATGCTGGCCACGTCGGAGCGGACGATCTTCTGCTGGGCGATGGGGCTGACGCAGCACAAGCACGCCGTGCCGACGATCCGCGAGATCGCGAACGTGGCGCTGCTGCGCGGCATGATCGGCAAGCCGGGCGCGGGCCTGTGCCCCGTGCGCGGTCACTCGAACGTGCAGGGCGACCGGACCATGGGCATCTGGGAGAAGATGCCGGAGAAGTTCCTGTCCGCGCTGGAGGCCGAGTTCGGCGTCACGGTGCCCCGCAAGCACGGGTACGACACCGTCGCGGCGATCCGGGCCATGCGCGACGGCGCGGCGAGGGTGTTCTTCGCGGTGGGCGGCAACTTCGTCTCCGCGACGCCGGACACGGCGGTGACCGAGGCGGCGATGCGGAAGCTGGACCTGACCGTGCACGTGTCGACCAAGCTGAACCGGTCGCACGTCGTGCACGGCCGCACGGCGTTGATCCTGCCCACGCTGGGGCGCACGGAGAGCGACCTCCAGCACACCGGCGAGCAGTTCGTCACGGTCGAGGACTCGATGTCGGTGGTGCACCGGTCGCGGGGCCGCCTGGCGCCCGCGAGCGACCGGCTGCTGTCGGAGGTGTCGATCGTGTGCCGGCTGGCGCGGGCCGTGCTCGGCCCCGACCACCCCGTGCCGTGGGAGGAGTTCGAGAAGGACTACGACGTCATCCGGGACCGGATCGCGCGGGTCGTGCCGGGGTGCGCGGACTACAACGAGCGGGTCCGCCGGCCGGACGGGTTCGTGCTGCCGCACGCGCCGCGCGACGCCCGCGAGTTCACCGGGACGCGGAGCGGCAAGGCGCACTTCGCGACGCACGACCTGACCGTGCTGCGGGTGCCGCCGGGCCGGCTGCTGCTGCAGACCATGCGCAGCCACGACCAGTACAACACCACGATCTACGGCCTGGACGACCGCTACCGGGGCGTGAAGGACGGGCGGCGGGTGGTGTTCGTCAGCCCGGACGACCTCGACGCGCTGGACCTGCGCGACGGCGACCACGTGGACCTGGTGAGCGAGTGGCCGGACGACCCGACGGGCGTGACCGAACGGCGGGCCGAGCGGTTCCGGGTCGTGTCGTACCCGACCGCCAAGGGCTGCGCGGCGGCGTACTTCCCCGAGGCGAACCCCTTGGTGCCGCTGGACTCCACCGCCGCCGTGTCGGGCACGCCGACGTCGAAGTCGATCGTGGTGCGGCTGGAGAAGGTCGAGACCTGAGCGGGGTTCGGCGGCGGTCGTCGGCCGGGCGCCCGCCACCACCGGTAACGCGGGTGGCCGGTTGGGCGAACTACGGGCAACCGCCGCCCCGGGAGTCGCCGTGATCAAGACCGTGCTCGCCGTCGCACTGCTCGCGCTCGGCGCGTGCACGAGCACGCCGCCCACCACCGAGCCGTCCCAGACGCCACCGGCGCCACCCGCCACCGACTCGGCAGGTGTGAGCTGCGACGACGCGCCGGAGGACGTCGTCGGCACGGCGCTGCGCCTGCGGTTGGGCCGGGTGAGCCAGACGATCACCGGCAACGTCGTCCGCTGCGCGTACGACGGCGGCACGGCGGAGGTGCGCTTCGAGACCGGGGCCGACGCGGCGTCGTTCGCCGAGGGGCGGGCGGACCACGCGGGGGCCACCGACCTGCCCGGCTTCCACGACGAGGCCTACCGCGCCACCGCCGTCACGGGCGAGGTGGTGCGGACCGCCGTCGTGGCCCGCGCCGGCACGGTCGAGATCACCGTGCTCTCGGGCGCGCGCACCGAGCACGCCCAGCAGCTCGTCACCGAGCTGTTCGCCCGCCTCTGAGCCCCGCCGACCTCAGGGACGGGCCAGCACGGCCATCGCCGCGTTGTGGCCGCCGATCCCGCTGACCCCGCCGCCACGCCGCGCGCCGGCCCCGCACACGAACAGGTTCGCCACGTCGGTCTCGACGCCCCACCGGCCGACCTCGTCGTCGTCCTCCGCGAACGGCCACGCCAGCTCGTCGTGGAAGATGTTCCCGCGCGGCAGCCCGATCTCGGCTTCCAGGTCGAGCGGCGTCCGCGCCTCCAGGCACGGCTCGCCGTTCGCGTCCGTCGCCAGGCAGGACTCGATCGGCTCCTCCAGGTGGGCGTTCAACCCGGCCAGGTAGCGGCCGACCAGCTCGTCCCGCAGCGCGTCGTTGTCGTGCTCGAACAACGCCGCCGGCGTGTGCAGCCCGAACAACGTCAACGTGTGCCACCCGCGGGCGACCAGGTCGGGCGCGAGGATCGACGGATCGGTCAACGTGTGGCAGTACATCTCGGCCGGCAGCACGGACGGCACCTCCCCGGCCGCGCTCTCCCGGTACGCCGCCTCCAGCTGCCCGTACGACTCGTCCAGGTGCAGGGTGCCCGCGAACGCCACCCGCGCGTCCACCCCGCTCCGGAACCGGGGCAGCCGCTCCAGCAGCATGTTCACCTTCACCTGGCACCCCTCCGCCACCGCGGGCGGAACCACGCCCCGCAACCGGTCCAAAGTGGACGGCGCCACGCCGGACAGCACGAAGCGCGCGCCCACCGCCCGGCCGTCGTACTCGACCTCCGCCGTGACGCCGTCCGCCGACACCCCGGTCACCTCGACGCCGGTCACGATCTCCGCGCCCGCCTCCCGGGCCGCGCGCACGAGTTCCGCCGTCACCGCGCCCATGCCGCCGACCGGCACCCGCCACTCGCCCGTGCCGTTGCCCACCACGTGGTAGAGGAAGCACCGGTTCGCCTTCAGGTCGTGCGCCGACGCGTGCGTGCCGATCAGCCCGTCCGTGGCGACCACGCCCCGCACCACGTCGTCCGCGAACCGCTCCTCCAGCGCCTCGCCGAGCGGCCGCTCCACCACGTCGTCCCACACCGGCCCGACGCGGCGGCGCAGCTCCTCGCGCGACAGCAGCGGTTCCAGCATGGTCGGCGCGATCGCGCCCGCCAGCGCGTCCAGCTCCCCGTACCAGCGCCGCCAGTTGCCCCACTCGGCGTCCGACCCGGTCAGCGCGCGGAACGACGCCTCCGTCGCCGGGCCGGGATCGCGTTCCACGAGCAGGTTCCCCGCGGGCGTGTACGACGAGGCGGCGCGCGACCGCAGCGCCACCCGCAACCCCAGGTCGGCCACGACGCGGTCCGGCAGCAGGCTCACCAGGTACGAGTACCGCGACAGCCGCGCCTCGACGCCCGGGAACGCCTGTTCGCTCACGGCCGCGCCACCGACGTGGCCCAGTTTCTCCAGCACCAGCACCGTGCGGCCGGCCCGCGCCAGGTAGGCCGCCGCGACCAGCGCGTTGTGCCCGCCGCCGACCACCACCACGTCGTAGTAATCCACCCTGGCGACTCTAAGCCGGCCGCGACGACACGTAACCTGGTGAACACGAACCCGGAGGAGGAGTACCGCAATGGGGCGAGTCACCGTGCGTCGCCCGATCGTCACCTACAAGGGGCGCACGTCCCGCTCGAAGGTGGACGCGTTGGCCGCCGAGGAGCCGCTGGAGCTGCGGGTCGGCGGCAAGGCCCTCGCCGTCACCATGCGGACGCCCGGCCACGACGTCGAGCTGGCGCACGGGTTCCTGCTCAGCGAGGGCGTCATCGGCGGGCTCGAGGACGTGGCGGTGGCGCGGTTCTGCGAGGGCACCGGCCCGGACGGCCTGAACACGTACAACGTGCTGGACGTCGCGCTGGCCGACGGCGTCGCGCCGCCCGAGGCGGGCGTGGAGCGGAACTTCTACACGACGTCGTCGTGCGGCGTCTGCGGCAAGGCGGCGCTGGACGCGGTGAAGCTGAAGACCCGCTTCTCCCCCGCCGCCGACCCCGCCACGGTCGACGTGGACGTGCTGTGCGGACTGCCGGACGCCCTGCGCGCGCGGCAGAAGGTGTTCGCCTCCACGGGCGGCCTCCACGCCGCCGGACTGTTCACCGCATCAGGTGAATCCCTGGTGGTGCGCGAGGACGTGGGCAGGCACAACGCCGTGGACAAGGTCCTCGGCTGGGCGGTCCTGAACAACCGGGTGCCGCTCACCGGGACGGTGCTGGTGGTGTCCGGCCGGGCGTCATTCGAGCTGGTGCAGAAGGCCGCGATGGCGGGCGTGCCGGTGCTGGCCGCCGTGTCCGCGCCGTCCTCGCTGGCCGCCGAACTGGCCGAGGAGCAGGGCGTGACGCTCGTCGGGTTCCTGCGCGGCGACTCGATGAACGTCTACACCGGCGCCGGACGCGTGGTGGCGTGAGACCGCTCGACGGCGTGCTGGTCGTCAGCCTCGAACAGGCTGTCGCCGTCCCCTACGCCACGCGCCTGCTCGCCGACCTCGGCGCCCGCGTCGTCAAGGTCGAACGACCCGGCGGCGGCGACTTCGCCCGCCACTACGACACGTCGTGCGGATCGGTCTCCTCCTACTTCGCCTGGACGAACGTCGGCAAGGAGTCCCTCACGCTCGACCTGAAGCACCCGGACGCCCGCGAGGTGCTGGACCGCCTGATCGCCGCCGCCGACGTGGTCCTGTGCAACCTCTCGCCCGACGCCGCGCGTCGACTGGGCGTGGACGCGCGGTCACTCCGCTCCCGCAAACCGGACCTGGTCGTCGGCGAGCTGTCCGGGTACGGCGACACCGGCCCGTACACGTCGCGCAAGGCGTTCGACGCGCTGGTGCAGTCCGAGGCCGGTCTCATCGAGCTGACCGGCGACGGCGACGTCACCGCGCGCGCCGGCATCTCGGTCGCCGACATCGCGGCGGGCGTCCAGCTCCAGTCCGCGGTGCTGGCCGCCCTGCTGCACCGGGCCCGCACCAACGAGGGCACCACGCTGAGCCTGTCGCTGTTCGACGCCCTGGCCGAGTGGATGCACCAGCCCATGCTCTACGCGGCGGGCACCGGCCGGGCCGCGCCCCGCACCGGCGCGCACCACCCCAGCATCGCCCCGTACGGCCCGTTCCCGTGCGCGGACGGCGCCGTCCACCTGGCCGTCCAGAACGACCCGCAGTGGCGGCGGCTGTGCGCCCTGCTGGCACGTCCGGACCTCGCCGACGACCCGCGGTTCGCCACCGTCCCGTCCCGCGTGGCCCACCGCGCGGCCCTGCACGCCGAACTGGACTTCACCGCCTGGGCGGCCGCAGACTTGGTGGACGCGCTCGACCGGGCCGACGTGCCCGCGGCCCGCACCCGCAGCGTCGCCGACCTGCCCGAACACCCCCAGGTGACGGCCCGCGAGCGCCGCGCCACCGTGCCCGTGCCGGACGGCGAGGTCACCGTCCTGCGCCCGCCCGTCGACTCGACGTCGTGGGAGTGGGCGCCCGGCTCCGTGCCGGCGCTCGGCGAGCACACCGATCACGTCCTGCGAGGGCTCGGGTACTCGCGGGAACGGATCGCGGCCCTCCGGGCGCGGTCCGCGATCTGACCGAAACACGCGCCCCGCCCCGTGCGATGTGGTGGAGGGGACCGGTCGGGGGGGGAGGGCCAGTGGTCACGAGGCGAACCGTGCTCAACGCGCTGGGCGGAGGCGTGCTGGCGACCGCCGGCCTCACCGCCGCCCTGCACGGCAACGCCCCCTTCGGCGAGGCCCTGCGGCACGTCCTCGGCGTCGCCGGCCCGGTGCCCGCCGTGAAGCGCGCCGTCGTCCGGGTGGACCGCGTCCGCTCGCACCACCGGGGCCGCGACGTGGACCTGCTCACCATGGTCCCGCCCGGCGTCCCCACCCGTGACCTGCCGATGGCGATCCTCCTGCACGGCCGCTTCGGCACCGCCCGCACGGCCGCCATCGGCGGCATGTCCGAGGTGCTGGTCGGGGCGGTGAGCCGGCGCCAGGTCCCGCCGTTCGGCTTCGTCGCGGTGGACGGCGGCGACCACTACTGGCACGAGAACGTCCCCGGCGACGACCCGATGGGGATGCTGCTCGAAGAAGTGCCCCGCTGGCTGGCCGAACGCGGCTTCGGCGCCCCGTTCGCCTGCGTGGGCGTGTCGATGGGCGGCTTCGGCGCCCTCCTCTACGGCCGCCGCCGCCACGAGCGCCGCGAGCCGGTCAAGGCCATCGCCGCCATTTCCCCCGCCCTGATCACCACGTGGGCCGAGATGTCGACCCGCAACGCCTTCCGCGGCCCCGAGCAGTGGGCCTCGCTGGACCCGCTGAAGAACCTGGACAAGCTCGGCGACGCCCCGATCGGCGTGTGGACGGGCGACCGCGACCGGTTCATCGAGGGCACCCGGAAGTTCATCGCCTCCACGCGCCTGGCCGTGGCGTCGGTGACGCCCGGCGGCCACGACGACGCGTTCTACCGCAAGATCGTCGCGGACGTCATCCGCTTCCTGGGCAAGCGCGTCCCCCGCTGAACCCGCACCGGACGTCCACCGGACCTCCACACGGCTGTGGTTGCCTGGCCGCATGCCGACGCGACCGGACCCCATCACCTACCTGGACCACGCGGCGGAAGCGGGCCGCGGCTACAAGCGGCGCCTGCTGGACGCGCTGGACCTCCGGCCCGACCACACCGCCCTCGACGTCGGCTGCGGACCCGGCACCGACCTGCCCGCCATGGCCGAGCGCGCGGGCGCCGTCATCGGCGTGGACCTCGACCCGGCGATGGTCGGGGAAGCGGAACGGCGCACCGCCGGACTGCCCGTGGAGGTGCGGCAGGGCGACGCCCACGCGCTGCCCGTCGACGACCGCTCCGTGGACCGCGTGCGCGTGGACCGGGTCCTCCACCTGGTGGCGGACCCGTCCGCCGTGCTGGCCGAGGTCCGCCGCGTCCTGCGTCCCGGAGGACGCGCGGTGCTGGCCCAACCGGACTGGGAAACCCTCGCCGTCGACCCCGGCGCCGTGGCGACGAACCTCGCGTTCACCCGGTTCGTGTGCGACCGGATCGTGCCGAACCCCGTCGTCGGCCGGCAGCTCGCCAGGCTCGCCGGAGCAGCCGGCCTGACCGTCGTGGAGGTCGACGGCGAGGTCCTCCTGCTCCGGGACTTCACCACCGCCGACGAGATCTTCGGCCTCACCCGCAACGCCCACCGCGCCGTCCGGGCGGGCCGCCTGACCCGCCCCGCCGCCGACGCCTGGCTGGCCGACCTCGCGGCCGGTCCTTTCCTGGCCGCGTTCACCCTGTTCCGGGTGGTGGTCAGCGCGGGGTGAGCGGAACCCGTCCGCTGCGGACCCACTTCAGCACCGCGGGCCACGAGCCGTAGCCCGCGTCCACGTTGAGGTGCGCGCCGCCCACGATGACGTCGACCTCGATCCGCAGCGCCTCGGCCAGCTCCTTGCCCTTGGCGACCGGGCAGTACGGGTCGCCCTCGCCGACGACCAGCCGCGTCGACCCGGCCGCGCGCCGCACCGCCGCCGGGTCGAGCGCGGGGTGCAGGAACTCGGAGATCAGCGGCTCACCGGCGAAGTCCACCGCGGGCGGCGCGACCAGGAGCACCCGGTCCACCCGCAGCGACTCGTCGAACGGTCCCGCCGCGTGGTGCAGCCACAGCAACCCGGCCAGCGAGTGCGCGACAACCACCCGTTCGACGGAACCCGTGCCGCCCGAGGACGTCGGCATCGCGGCCAGGTGCGACCGCAGCTCGTCCAGCCACGCCGACAGCCGGGGCCGGTCGGGCGAGCTGAACCACGGCAGGTCCACCGACCCGCCGTGGTGGGCCAGCTCGCCCGCCAACCAGTTCTGCCAGTGCTCCGGCCCGGAACCACCCAGGCCGTGCAGGATCAGCGTGTGCGGGAGGGACAACTCACGCCGACTTCTCGCGGCGCTCCCGGCGCGAGGGCTGCCGGGCGACGATGGTCGGGTTGACGTTCTCCTTCACGGTCTGCTCCGTGATGACGACCTTGGCGACGTCCGTGCGGCTGGGGATGTCGTACATCACCGGCAGCAGGACTTCTTCCATGATCGCCCGCAGGCCACGCGCGCCCGTGCCGCGCAGGATCGCCTGGTCGGCGACGGCCTCCATGGCGGTCCGGGTGAACTCGAGCTCCACGCCGTCCATCTCGAACAGCTTCTGGTACTGCTTGACCAGCGCGTTCTTCGGCTCGGTGAGGATGCGGACCAGGGATTCCTTGTCCAGGTTCGTGACGCTCGCGACCATCGGCAACCGACCGATGAACTCGGGGATCAGGCCGAACTTGATCAGGTCCTCCGGCATCGACTCGGCGTAGTAGTCCGCCGCGTCGACCTCCGCCTTCGTGCGCACCTCGGCGCCGAAGCCCAGACCGCGCTTGCCCACCCGGTCCTGGATGATCTTGTCCAGGCCCGCGAAGGCGCCGGCCACGATGAACAGCACGTTCGTCGTGTCGATCTGGATGAACTCCTGGTGCGGGTGCTTGCGGCCGCCCTGCGGGGGCACCGAGGCCGTCGTCCCCTCCAGTATTTTCAGCAGCGCCTGCTGCACGCCCTCGCCCGACACGTCGCGCGTGATCGACGGGTTTTCACTCTTTCGAGCGATTTTGTCGACCTCGTCGATGTAGATGATGCCGGTCTCGGCGCGCTTGACGTCGTAGTCGGCCGCCTGGATGAGCTTGAGGAGGATGTTCTCCACGTCCTCGCCCACGTAGCCGGCCTCGGTCAGCGCCGTGGCGTCCGCGATGGCGAACGGCACGTTCAGCATCTTCGCGAGCGTCTGGGCCAGGTAGGTCTTGCCGCAGCCCGTCGGGCCGAGCATGAGGATGTTCGACTTGGCGAGCTCCACGCCGTCGTCGCGGCCCTCACGCCCGCGGTCACCCGCCTGGATGCGCTTGTAGTGGTTGTAGACCGCCACCGACAGCGTGCGCTTGGCCTCGCTCTGACCGATCACGTACTGGTCGAGGAACTCGTGGATCTCGGCGGGCTTGGGCAGCTCGTCGAGCTTGACGTCACCGGCCTCCGCGAGCTCTTCCTCGATGATCTCGTTGCAGAGGTCGATGCACTCATCGCAGATGTAGACACCCGGTCCGGCGATGAGTTTTTTCACCTGCTTCTGGCTCTTGCCGCAGAAAGAGCACTTCAGCAGGTCGCCGCCGTCACCGATACGTGCCATGACCGCTGACCTCTGTCCCCTCCGGCGCACGACCTGGTGAGGTGCGCCTGACTGCGTGATGTGGCGAGTGCCCGCTGGGTGCGGGGTCCGCCCGTTCCCCTCGACGGTACCTGTCCTACCCGCCTGTGCGGGAGGACCAGCGTGCCCCCGACACGCTCGGCTGAACAGGACCCCTGGTCAGCTCGGCGTGTCGGGCGCCACGCCGTCGTTACTTCGCCGAGAGCTTCCGGTAGGGCAGAACGCTGTCGATCAGCCCGTATTCCTTCGCCTCCGCGGCGGTGAGGATCTTGTCCCGCTCGATGTCGGCGCGCACCTGCTCCGGCGTGCGGCTGGTGTGCCGCGCGAGCGTGGTCTCCAGCAGCCGGCGCACCCGCTGGATCTCGGCGGACTGGATCTCCAGGTCGGAGACCTGCCCGTAGACGCCCTCGGTGGCCGGCTGGTGGATCAGGACGCGGGCGTTCGGCAGCGCGTGCCGCTTGCCGGGGGTGCCCGCCGCGAGCAGCACCGCCGCCGCCGAGGCCGCCTGGCCCAGGCAGTAGGTCTGGATGTCCGGGCGGACGAACTGCATGGTGTCGTAGATGGCCATCAGCGAGGTGAACGAGCCACCCGGCGAGTTGATGTACATCAGGATGTCGCGGTCGGGGTCCTCCGACTCCAGCACGAGCAGCTGGGCCATCACGTCGTTGGCCGACGCGTCGTCCACCTGCACGCCGAGGAAGATGATGCGCTCCTCGAAGAGCTTGTTGTACGGGTTGGACTCCTTGATGCCGTAGCTCGTGCGCTCGACGAACGACGGGAGCACGTACCGGGACTGCGGCGCGTGGAACTGGCTCACTTCAGGTCTCCTGGTGCTCTGCTCGCGGTCAGTTGGTCGTCGGCTGGCCGGCGCGGCTGATGACCTTGTCCACGAAGCCGCGATGCTGCGTCACGTCTGCCTGCCTAACTGTGCCGACTGGCTGTGCCGAAAAGAGTCTCTTAGCAACGACCTTAACGAAGGCGGGCGGCGTCGACGTCCCGACACCGCCCGCGTTCGCTCAGGGCTTCACTCCGCCGACGCGGATTCCGCCGCGGGTTCCTCAGTGGACTTGGCCGCGGGCCGCACCTCGCCGAACAGCTCGTCCAGGTCGAGGGCGTTGCCCGCGGAGTCGGTGACGGTGGCCTGGCGCACCACCGTGGCCAGCGCCTTGCCGCGGCGCACGTCGGCGAAGATCGCGCCGAGCTGGCCCGACTGCTGGGCGCGCTTGACGTACTCGTCCGGGCTCACGCCGAACCGCTGGGCCTGGTAGATGATCCGCTCGGTCAGCTCGGCGTCGGACACGCTGACCTGCTCGGCGTCGGCGATGGCGTCCAGCACGAGCTGCGTCTTGACGGCCTGCTCGGCGGTCTCGCGCACCTCGGCGTCGAACTCCTCCTTGGACTGGCCCTGCTCGGCCAGCCACTCGGCGAAGCGCGCCTCGTCGTGGTCGAGGGCGTGGATGGCGTCGTGCGCCCGCGCCTCGACCTCGCCCTGGACGACGGCCTCGGGCAGCGGCACCTCGACGCTGGCCAGCAGCGCCTCCAGCACCTTGTCCCGCGCCTGGACGCCCTGCTGCATCTTCTTCACGCGGCCGAGGCGGGTGCGCAGGTCGGCCTTCAGCTCGTCCAGCGTGTCGAACTCGCTGGCCAGCTGGGCGAACTCGTCGTCCAGCTCGGGGAGCTGGCGCTCCTTGACGGAGTTCACCACGACGGTGACCTCGGCGTCGCGGCCCGCGTGCTCGCCGGCCACCAGCGTGGTGGTGAAGTTCTTGGAGTCGCCCTCGGCGGCGCCGATCAGGGCCTCGTCGATGCCCTCCACGAGCTGGCCGGAGCCGATCTCGTAGGACAGGCCGGCGGTCTTGGCCTCCTCGACCTCCTCGCCGTCCACGGTCGCCGACAGGTCGACCACGACGAAGTCGCCGTTCTGGGCCGGGCGCTTGACGCCGGTGAGGGTGGCGAAGCGGGCGCGCAGCTCGTCCAGCTGGGTGGCCACGTCCTCGTCGGTGACCTCCTGGTCGTCGACGCTGACGGTCAGCTCGCCGAAGGCCGGGACGGTGATCTCGGGGCGGATGTCGACCTCGGCGGTGAACGCCAGCGACTCGCCGTCCTCGATCTTGGTCACCTCGAAGTCGGGGCGGCCCAGGGTGCGCAGCTCACCGGAGGTGACGGCCTCCAGGTACTTGGCCGGGATGGCCTCCTGGACGACCTCGTCCAGCACGGGCGCGCGGCCGATGCGGCTCTCCAACACGCGGGCGGGGGCCTTGCCGGGGCGGAAGCCGGGGATGCGGACCTGCTTGGCCAGCTTGCGGTACGCGCGGTCGAAGTCCGACTTGAGCTCGTCGAACGGCACCTCGACGTTGATCCGGACCCGCGTCGGGCTCAGGTGCTCGACGGTGCTCTTCAACGTGGTCTCCTCGTAACGGGCAGGACGTGCGGAACATCCCGGGTACGCGCCTGGGGTGCGCCGGGATTCCGCCTGAGTCTAGGCGGTCGGCCGGCGCGGGGGCGCTCGCACCCCGACTCCGGCCGGTGGCGTGCGGTGGAGCGGCGGTGCGGCGGCCGTGGCGCGGGGCTTGTCGGCGCATTGTTGCGGTGATTCGGGGTTCGGGGAATCGGTTTGCCGCACTCGGTGGCGGAATTCGTGATGTCGGGCGAATTCCGACGTGGTTGCGAGTGGTTGTCGCGTCACTCATGTGACGTCCTCGACCAGCACTCCGTCTCATGTGGTGGTCGCCGCCCGCCTGGTGGACGGGCGGCGGACATCACAATTCCGGCCCTCCGGCCGGTCCTCCACCGCTTCGAGGCGCCCCGCGGCGTCGTCCGAGCGACGACCCGCCGGCTCCCCCGGCGTCCCGCCCGCCGCTCCGACGTCACCTCGCGCGACGCTTCACGCGGTTGGACGGTCAAGGGGCACTTGTCCGCAATTTGCGGTCTCGCGGGGTGCGATTCGGGTGCAGGAGTACCGCCCAACGGCCCAGTGCGGGCGTTCGGGACTACGCCGTTCGAGTGGCAGCGGGAGCCGGGGGCACACCGGGGCACGTCATCACGGTGCGCAGCCGTCGCGGCATCGTGTAACACGTTCGTCGCAGTCACGACTAACGCTGCGCAACCACCGTCGATCGACCGTTCGCCAGAAGGAGTGAATTAGGGCCGTTTGGAGTAGTGCCTGACGGAAAGTTTTCACTTGTCGAGATGACTCCACTCGCCGTAGTCCATTAGTGTGGGTTTCAGGTAGCGTGACGCCCGGGATCCGCATGTTGGACGGGGATTAATTCCCGTTGCCGGACGTTCTGGGGGGTCAGCAGCGGACGCAACCGGCACCGGGACCGACAGGAACGAGCGAGACAATGTCATCGAGCTCTTTAACCACCTACCAGACAAGGTGCCGATGACCCGATGAGATCCATTCCGCCGCTGCCGACCACCGACCCAGGACCATCCCTGAACACCGGTTGTCTTACCGGTGTCCGAAGGGTTGCGGGCCGACCGCCCGCCCATCGGGCACCCAGCCTCACGGTAGAGCGGCGATGTTGATCGACCCCGGGCCGCGCGCAGGTAGAAGCGCAGCCAGGGTCAACTGCCGCCACGCACAGGAGATCACGATGCCGTCCCACACCGGCCTCTCGTGGACCACTTTACGTACCGTTGGGGAGCTCCATGGAGACGCGTCAGCTTTTGGCGTTCACAACTGTGGTTCAAACGGGCAGTTTCACTAAGGCAGCCGCCACGCTGAATTGCTCGCAGCCCACCATCACCACCCGGATCAAGGCACTCGAAGAGACCCTCGGGGTGCCCCTGTTCCGTCGACTTCCGCGCGGCATCCAGATGACCTCTGCCGGTGTCGAGCTATTGCCATTCGCGCGGAACATCATCACCCTCACCGACAAGGCACGAAAAGCGATCACGATGAACGGCGAGCCGCACGGCAAGCTGGTCATCGGCAGCGCACAGAGTCTGACCGACTACCGTCTGCTACCACTGATCGAGTACATGTGCTGGCGCTACCCGAGCGTCCAGATCTCGCTCCACTCGCGGAACACCCAGGCCAACCTGACCTCGGTGCGCGAAGGGCGACTCGATTGCACGTTCTTCATCGGCTCCGTCGAACCCCGCGAGGGGTTGGAGACGACGGTGCTCTGCCCGGAGCCGCTGGTCATGGTGGCCGGTCCGACCCACGCCCTCACCAGGCGTTCGGTGATCACCGAGGACGAGCTGCGCGGCAGCACGCTCATCCGGGCCGAGAACGGCGCCAGCTACTACGAGCAGTTCGAGCAGGCGCTGGGTTTGCAGGAAGCCGAGTCGAAGTCGCCGGTGCTGGCGCTCGACTCGATCGACGCCGCCAAGCGGGCGGTCGCCTCGGGTCTGGGGATCTCACTTGTCCCCGAGGTGACGGTCGCGGCGGAGCTCGCCGACGGCAGGCTGTGCCGACTGCCCTGGGTCCCGCCGTTCCGGGTGTACACCCAGTTCGCGTGGCGCCAGGACAACTCCACCAACCCGTCCGTGACGGCACTCGTGTCGGCGGCGGCGCAGGTGGTGAGCGAGCAGGTGGCGACACCGGCATGAGACTGGGGAGCCGTTCTTGAGCGCCCAGGCGCGGGTGTGCTCAAGAACGGCCCGCGTTTCGCGACGCGGGTGCCGGGTAGGCCGGACGCATGACCGTCAAGGCTCGTGATCTGCGTGCACTGCTGGAGTCCGACGTGGCGGACCCCAACCTCGTCCTGATCGAGGGACGGTTGGAGGTGGTGCCCGTGGACGACCTCGACACGGACCGCTTGCGCGGGGCGATGCTGCTGGTGTCGAGGGCCGAACTCCTCGGCCGCGGCGTGGACGAGCAGTCGAGCGACGACGACCTGGAACGCCAGGCCGCCGCCATCTCGACCGCCGTCAACGAACTGGGCGGCTAGTCCGCGTCCTTCTCGCCCTCGGCCACATCGGGCTCTTCGCCGTCGACGCCGAAGCCGGCTTCCTGCTCGGGAGCCCCGAGCCCGGGGTCGGCCGCGGCGATGCGAGGACGCCCGAACTCGGGGTCGGGCTCGAACGGTGCTGTGGTCATGCAGCGGGGCTACCACCGAAAAGCCCTGACCAACCACCAGGCTGGCCAGGGCGACCGTCGGGGCGACAGGATTTGAACCTGCGACCCCCCGCTCCCAAAGCGGGTGCGCTACCAAACTGCGCCACGCCCCGGTCCACCTCACCCTATCGCGACCAGCTAAGCTAACCGCGCGCCCACCCCGGTAGGCGCGTCGCGGGTGTAGCTCAATGGTAGAGCCCCAGCCTTCCAAGCTGGTCATGCGGGTTCGATTCCCGTCACCCGCTCCACCGCATCGCCGCGTGGTCCACAGCGGCTCGCGCGTTCCGTCCGAACAGGACTTGGTTCAGCCATCACCCACTTCCGCGGTGCTCCCGCGTGTGTAGGCGTCGGCCGCGCCGAAGATCACGCCCGAGGTGTCGGTGAGCCGCAGTGGCAGCGACCGGGGCATGTGCCGCGCCGGGATGCCCGCGTACAGCGCCAGGCCGTCCAACGCCCGCACGTGCTCCGGCAGCTCCACCCGCAACAACAGGTCGAAGGGGTCAAGCCGCTCCCGGTGCCGCGCCGCCGCGCCGGCCAACAGCTCCAGCAGCGGCACACCCGTGACCTCGGCGTACATCTCCAACGCCGCCGGACTCGGCCCCCGCAATCCGTTCTCGATCTTGGAGAACATCGCCACCGACACCCCGAACCGCTCGGCCATGTCCACCGCCGAGACGCCCCGCCCACGCCGCAACTGCCGCAGATGCGCGCCCAACACCTGGTAGTACACCGAGCGCCGAGCCGGTTGACGTACGGCTTTCCCTTCCGCAGTCACCGCCGCCCCCCAGGCGTCCACAACCGCGGAGCCACACCGCGCACCAACCGCGGAGCAGTCCTCTCCCCCGGCGCTGGAAGCCCGATCAACGCATCGACCACCTCGACCACATCCCCGGTCCGCTCCCACGTCAACGCAGGAGGGTCCCCACCGGTCGACCGCAGCCCCATCGCATCAGTCGCCGAGCGAACCCGGAGGCAGTCCATCCACCCATCAGGCCAGGCCCGGAACGCGTCGACCTGCATGACGCCCTCCGCGTCCCGGTGGTGAATGAACGACCAGCCCGCCTCTTCGAGGTCGACCAGCCGACGAAGCTCCGGGAACCGGGCAACGACCCTGGCAACGTTGCCGCTCACCTGCGACAGGGCCATCAGCTCAACCCTCCCCGGTGGCGTCATCATCGACCTCCTCGACCAGCACGTGCCGCCCCGCCTTCGGAGGGGCCACCTGCTCGAGAGCCGCCTGCCCCTCGGTGAGGCCACGCACCAGACGCGGTAGCGCCGCGTGGTCCACCAGCAGCACAGCCGGGAACGCGTTGCCGAACCGGACCTCGACCCGTCCCGCGAACGCCAGCGGGTCGACCCGCATTGGCAGGTCAGCGGTCACGTGGAGACGCACCATGTCCGCCACCGGGGTCACGCGGCCTTGGAGGCGGGCTTGGCGACGACTGGCTTCATCCCGGACGCGCGCAGGCTGTACCCGAGCTTGGCCCGGCACCGGTGCCGCTCACCCCCGTGGCTGCCCCGGCACGCCTTGTCGTCGATCCAGGGCGTCACCGTCAGCCCTTCGAACACCACCGGCCGCACATCCGTCCCCGGAATCGCCTCCGGCGGAACCGGCTGGTGAGGAGCAGCGATCTTCACCGTCACCGCCGCATCGGTCTTCCGCTCGGCCGCCTGGTCGATCACCAGGACCGACCACACCAACAGCCCGGTCTCCTTGTACTTCTCCTGCTCCACCGGCAGGCCCTTCGCCCGCTCCTCGGCGGACTGGAACTTGAGCACTGGCTCAACACCCATCACCAACGCACCACGCGGGAACACGAAGTCATGCGACGTGGGGAGCCTGCTCCCACCCGTGATCGCCACAGCCGATCTCCTGTCGTCAGCGTCGGCCGGACCTGCTGTCCGGCATCTCGACACCGACCACTTTCGGCAAAAGTCGGGGACGGCAGCACCGCATAGCGGGACAACTAAAGACGTCTTCGCTACCTTGAAGTCGTCCCAACTCGTTCCACAGGGGGAGCCATGCCGAACCAACGCCTACGAGACTCGTTGCTACGCAACGGTTTCGACCTCATCCAGGTGGCCAAAGCCACCGGCGTGGACCCCAAGACGGTCGAACGCTGGATCAACCTCGACCGCACCCCGTACCCCCGGCACCGACGCACCATCGCCGCCATGGTCAGGGAGGCCGAGACCTACCTCTGGCCCAACGCGCTCGCCCCGGAGGCCAAGAAGGAGATCACCCAATCGGAGGTCGTGCAGGTCTACCCGCACCGCCACTCCGTCCCCCAGGAGCAGTGGACCCACCTGGTCGACCAGGCCCGCCTGAACATCTCGATCCTGATCTACTCGGGCATGTTCCTCACCGACAACCCGAGCCTGATCGAGATCTTCCGCCAGAAGGCAGAGGCAGGCGTCAAGATCCGCCTACTCCTGGGTGACCCGGCCAGCCGCGAGGTAGCCCGCCGCAGCGAGGAAGAGGGAATCGGCAAGGGCACCCTCGCCGCCAAGGTCCGCAACGCCCTCGCGTTCTTCAAGCCACTGGCCGACACCGGCCACGCCGAGGTCAGGTGCCACCGCACCACGCTTTACAACTCGATCTACCGCTTCGATGACGAGATGCTGGTCAACACCCACGTACACGGCTTCATGGCAGCTCACGCCCCGGTCCTGCACCTGCGCCGCCTCTCCGGAGGCGACCTCTTCGAGACCTACGCCGAGAGCTTCCAGGGCGTCTGGGACGACGCCAAGCCACCCAAGTGGTAGGCAGGGACACATGGCGCGCACCGACCACTACAACGACCCCAACGCCCCCAAAGCGACCAACATCGTCGTAGCCGTGACCGCATTCGTCCAGGACGACCAAGGCCGCCTACTCATGATCCGCCGCACCGACAACGACCTCTACTCCATCCCCGGCGGAGCCCAGGACGTAGGCGAGACCATCGGCCATACCGTCGTGCGCGAGATCAGGGAAGAGACCGGCATCGACGTAGACCCCACCGACATCATCGGCATCTACTCCGACCCGGCACACGTCATCTCCTACACGGACGGCGAAGTCCGCCAAGAGTTCTCCATCTGCTTCCGCGCTCAGCCCATCGGAGGCAAGCTGCGCACAAGCAACGAGTCCAGCGAAGTCCACTGGGTAGCCCGCGAAGACCTAAAAGCCCTCAATATCCATCCCTCGATCCGACTCCGGATCGAACACGGCTTCGCCGCGCGCACCACCCCCTACTTCGCCAAGTGACCCAACCCAGCCGCCCGCAACCGCTCCTCGGTCCGTTGGACTGCACCAATCAACTCGGCTCGCGCTTGTTGGACGAAGGACGTCACCAAGTCTTCCGGACCGTAGCGCTTTCTAATCTCGTCGAGCCGATCAACCACGTTCGTTGGCTCGCCATCCGGCGTCGTTGTCATGTCCGCCCACCAGAGAGCATCACGCACGTCGGATTGCTCGTCTTCCCAGATGCTCAACTCAGCCGACAGTTGTCGCAGATCCGCTTCCCTACGTGCACAGGAGTGGTGGGCGACCAGAGCACATAGCCTCTCAGGGAATCCTTCGCTCTTAAGCCAGAGAGCACCATCAATCGAATGAAATCCCGTAACCACCAACAAAGGAGAATATCCGATGTCATGCAGCATACCGGCAGCAGCCAGCAACTGCGCTTCAGTGAAAGAAAAAGGCTCGACATCTGCGCAGCACGGTGGGCAACACCCCTAACATGCCGCCACCGCTGCGGCAGCGAGTCCTTCAGCAGAAGCTCCGCGATTTGAGCAGAATCTTCGATATCGATATGCGTAGACAAGTTTTACTCGATCGACTTTCTTCACCGTCTTAAAGCATCTCCTGATGCCCGAGTATGCGCAAGAAGCTATAAGTAGAAGCCGCCACGTGGCCGAGCTTATCTTTCTCTTGAGTAAGGAGTGCCAAGATTCGAACAAATTGCCCTAGCTGGACGGACTGACTGCGCAGGACGTCAGCATCGACAGAGATGTCGTACGTGGCAGAATTACGCCTACCAGGATCGACTTTGATTTTTACCGACCCTTTAAGGCTTTGCTCGTATACGTAGCCCGCGACAACCGTCTCACGCTGCTCAACGGTTCGCTCGAACAACGTCTGTGCGTAAGCCCTACCTGCCCGAGTGATCCTAGACCTACGTCGAGACGAAGAGGGGGAGCGCCAAAGAAGCTCCAACACTAAATCTCGATCTTCGAGTGCAGTAACAAGCTTTTGCATTTTACCAAGAAGATCTGAAGCACTAATGCTGGCTATCTCGGCCGCGCTCGCCTGTCGCTCCACAGCATCATGGACGTCAAATACGCGGCGAATCGCGCTATCGATAGCCGAGGAGACCG
Organism: Saccharothrix hoggarensis; assembly: GCF_042678885.1. Lineage (GTDB taxonomy): Bacteria > Actinomycetota > Actinomycetes > Mycobacteriales > Pseudonocardiaceae > Actinosynnema > Actinosynnema hoggarensis. Next base: position 50,667 of record NZ_JBHTLK010000003.1, on the reverse strand, counting down.
CCTCGATGCCACCTTCAAAATCCGATACCGGCATCTTCGGCTGAAGCTGCAAAACTGCACTACCCGCGCCTACTCCAACCAGTTCAAGTCCTGTCAGGCCAGCCTTACTAGCCTCAGGAAGAGCGGCATCGATTTCTGCTTGAATCGGCCCAAGAAGATCATCGACGATGTGTACGTCGAGCGCACCGAAGCCCACGTCCGGTCCTTCAACATGGACATCCAGCCACGGAGAGTTACCGGCGGCAGGGTCCATGCGCCGGGCAGACTCAAGCACAGCATGATCGAGAACGCTCTCAAGATCACCCGCTGGCTCATCGTCTAGATCAGCGAAGAAGTCATCCAGTGAAGCGCGCCGCTCTTCAAGAAGGTGGTTCCAAGCGTTCCCTCTGCTCACGGTGCCACCTCCAGGTACCCACGTCGCGGCGGCGCTTCTTCCTCGGTCGACGGCCCCTTCGGCCCCGGTGCCCGCAGTCGCTGCCACCAATCATCCAACGATCCACGCCGCTCTAGGTAGTCCCGAGCGGATGAACCTACGGCGGTAGGACGCAGAGTAGAAGCGACTGGCTCCCACTCTAGTACGAACGGCTCAACCTTGAAGCGTTCGACGATGCCCGTACGGTGTCCGATCAGTCTCTTCAGAGCCTTCGACCGTCGATGGGTCTGCGCTTCAACCAAAGCGCGCCGATCGATGACCGGCGTCACATCAAGATCATCGGGATTAAGCTTGCCAGAGATGAAGCTGCCTGCGAGCCAGACCAGTTGCAGTACTGGGCCTACATCCGCCTTCTCCTCAGCGAGCAGCCAGGCCGCCAAGTAGTCCTGGAAGCCTTGCCAGATGTCACGCCGAGTAGCCGAGTTCACGAACTGGTCATGATCTACGAAGCGCGCCTGAACCTCCTCAAGGGACGTCCTATACCGCCCCGGCGGGAGATGACCGTTCGCGCCTAGCTCTGGCACCAAGGCTCCGCTTCCTCCATTGACTAAGCATCAACTACTTCACTGATCGTCGCCGGTGCTCGGGTTGTCGTTACAACCACAGCCGGAACACGGAACTGCCGAACTCCGCTCTACGGGATCAAGGCACGCCGCCTGCGGCAGCGCGCGGCTGAGACCAGCTCACGCTGGCACCGACTCCCGCATCACGGCACGCCGGGCTCCCGCTTCGCTCCGCCCGTCGGCCGTGCCCGGAGTTCGGTGCACGTGGCCGGGTGGCGGCGCGCTACCGCTGGGCACCAGGTCACCGCAGATTTGCCAGCTCGACAGTCGGGACGATCGCGCGGTCATGGGACTTAGACGTCGTTTCTGATGGTGCGATCGCTCGTTGAACCGCACATGCCGGAGCTGATCGAGCGGCTGGTGCCAGACGAGTTGTGGACGCTGTTCCGGCGGGTAGTCCCGCCGACGGAGGTCATACGCCCACAGGGCGGCGGCCGCCGACGAGCCGGGGACCGTGAATGTCTGGCGGCGATCATCTCCGTGGCCACCTCAGGCTGCACTTGGCGACAGTTGCCTCCGGTGTTCGAACCAGCCTGGCCCACTGCCTACCGGCGCTTCGCCCAGTGGAGCCGAGAGCGGGTGTGGGCCAGGCTGCACCGGGTGCTCCTCGACGAACTCGGGGCTCGGGGCGAGCTGAACTGGTCCCGATGCGCCATCGATTCCGTCAGCGTCCGGGCGGCAAAAAGGGCCGCTCACCGGACCGAATCCGACCGACCGCGGCAAGCCGGGATCGAAAATTCACCTGATCACCGACCGCAACGGACTGCCCCTGTCGCTGGACATCTCCGGCGCCAACACGCACGACAGCCTCGGCCTGCAGCCGCTCGTGCGCGGGATCCCGCCCATCCTTTCCCGCCGCGGACCGCGCCGCCGGCGCCCGGCCCAGCTTCACGCAGACAAGGGCTACGACTATGACCACCTGCGGAAATGGCTTCGCGAGCGTCGCATCCGCCACCGCATCGCCCGCAAAGTCATCGAGTCCTTCACGCGGCTCGGCCGACACCGCTGGGTCGTCGAGAGAACGGTCTCTTGGCTGGCCGGATGCCGACGCCTGCACCGCCGCTACGAGCGCAAGGCCGAGCACTTCCTGGGCTTCGTCGGCATAGCCGCAGCCCTCATCATCTACCGCCGACTCACCAACTGACATAAGTTCATAGGCACGCCGCGACGAACTCGGTGAAACGGCCGGTGTCTGCGAAGTAGTTCGGGTACGCGTCGCGCAGCTGGCTGATCCGGGCGATGTTGATGAGCACCGCGTCAAGGTCCTTGTTGTCCAATGCCTCCAACTCGGTGATCCTGGCCTCTGCGGCGGCCAGCGTCTCGTGCACCGTCACTGTGAGCTTTCCCTCGGTCCGCCAGAGTTCAAGGGTCAGGGTGTTCCGGCGGTCTGTCTTGGCGTGCTCGCCCACGATCGCCGCGTAGCCCCGTAGCCGCTCCAGAACGCCCACGTTCGCCTCCAGGCGCGACAACTCGGCCGCCAGCTCCTCCCGCGTCCCCTGGGCGCCCGGCACCGGGGTGGTGTCTTCCTCGTACGCCATGAGCGAGCCGACCAGGACGAAGAACCTGAGCACGTCCGTGTCGCCCTTCCCGTACTTCAGCTCGCTGCCCGAGAACAAATCCATGGTCTCGACGGCGGTCGCCCAGGCGTGCTGGAGCAGCGTGCGCACCTGCAGCTCGATCCGCAGGCCGTGGTATTCCTTTTTCGAGGCTCCGTACTCGTACAACAGGTGAACACCCCGGTAGCCGGAGTCGCGTGGCCCCGGGTCGTCACGTAGGTAGTCGTAGACCTTCTTGACGCGGTTCTTGCTCCGTGGCAAGTCCCTCAGGACGCTGACCAACTCGTCCACCTCGGTGACGGTGTCGAAGACCACCCGGCAGCCCCCCAAATCCTGCATGGTGGTCACGCTCATCGTGGGGTGGCGCTTCAGCTTGTCTAGGATCGTGGGGAGGCGCCTCCGGCGCTCGGCCACGACGGCGTTCGGGTTCACGTCGAGCGCTCGCTGCCGCACGGTCACAGTCACCGCATTCAGAGGAAATGCGTGGGCGAGACGGTAGTTGCTCAGGACCTCCCGCGCCTCCCGGATCTCCTCGGGGGTGCCCGTCCCCTTACCGATCATCCGGCTCGCGCGTTGGACGCGCTTGTTCGAGTTCTCAGGGACCACCCACTTCTTCATGGTCGCGACCGTACAGGGCCGCGCCGACACCCGCCTGCGGTTATCGCCGCGGTCGGCGCGGCCTTTTCCGGAGATCGAGGAGACCGTCCGGAGGCTACCGGTCGATACGGACGCACGGCCGTCGGAATCTTGGCGGAGCCCGCCTGAGGTGGCCACGAAGATGATCGCCGCCAGACATTCACGGTCCCCAGCTCGTCGGCGGCCGCCGCCCTGTGGGCGTATGACCTCCGTCGGCGGGACCACCCGCCGGAACAGCGTCCACAACTCGTCTGGCACCAGCCGCTCGATCAGCTCCGGCATGTGCGGTTCAACGAGCGATCGCACCATCAGAAACGACGTCTTAGGTGGGCTGGGCACGGCGACCGGCTGCCGCGACGGCTTCGCCGCCTTGCCATCGGGGTAGGCGACTCGGCGACGAGGGCCAGGCGCACACACGCGAACGGGCACCACCCCGAGGCGGCTGGCACGTGGCCGAGTGTCAGGGTGGTGCCCGGTAAAGACTGCGACATGCCGTCGCTGCCCGTGCCCCTCGCGTGCCCCATCTCAGGGTCAACAGCGGTCAATCAAGGGCACAGGCGGTCAGATGGCGAGCATAGGCGCTGGTCAGGGGGTTAGCTGGTCACGGGCTTGATCGTTGCCAGACCTTCCAAGCTCGTCATGCGGGTTCGATTCCCGTCACCCGCTCCAGCCTCTTCCCCTTGCAGGTCAACAGCGGTGCCACCCATCCCAGGGCAGCACCGCTGTCGCGTCTGGTGATCACGTCGTGCGATTGGCGTGCGATTGGCTCGCCTTCACCCGCTCGCTGAGCCGGCGCCACTCGTCTCGGCGGCCTCTTCGAGACCTACGCTGAGGGCCTGGGAACCGTTTGTGCAGGAGCGAGGCGTGCGACGTTCGAAGAGAAGGCTGGACCCGGTCCCGCCGGTCAGCCGCTTCGAGCTGGTGCTGATTCGTCAAGGTCGCGATCGCGGTGTCCGGGCGCACGGACCTCACCTTCGAACTGGACCCGGAGGGCGAAGACGCCGTCGTGGACACCTGCTGGTTGCTGACGATCCACACCGCGTCGGACGAGGTGGACGTCCTCGTCTCGTCCGACGGCTGGTCCTTCGCGTGCGAGGACGACGACGGGTACTTCGAAGACACGGTGGAGAGACCGCGGTTGTCCGAGGTGTTTCGGGAGCTGTAGGCGTGGAGACGCTGTCAAGGCGGTCCGGTACCGACAACGACAGGAACATCATCCCACCGGACGGCTTTCGGGTCGCCGACCTTTTCGCTGTCAGACTGGTGAACATGGGGTTGGTCGAGCCTTCTCGCGCTGACGTCGAGCGGCAGATGGTGGGGCTGTTGTCGGGCGCCCTCGGTCGGGACGCGGTGGATCGGTGGGCTGGGCGGTACTTCGCCGCGGACGTCGAGGTGGCCGACCCGGTCGTGTGGCAAGCCCTCGGTCGGTTGCACGGGGTTGACCTTGTTGATGGACCGGGCGGGGAGTACTTGCACGACCTCGGTCAGGTGGCCGAATGGCTTGCCGACCTCCGTGGAGGGGTGAGCTAGGGGTCGCGGCGGTTGCGCTCGTGGCTGCTTGCCGACTTCGGCGCTGTTCCCGCTCGAACCGGGGTCGTGTGCGCATTCCACCCCGTGGAGGATGAGACAGGTCCACTGTGGAGTGGCGTGAGAATGGGGCGCGGTATGCGGTTGGATCAGGTCGTGGTGGATTGCCTCGAGCCGGGGAGGTTGGCTCGGTTCTGGGCGGCGGTGTTGGGGGGTGTGGTCGTCGAGCGGGAGCACGGGTGGGCGCACGTCGAGCCGCCCGGGTGGCCTCGGATCTCGTTCCAGCCGGTGGCCGAGGGGAAGCGGGTGAAGAACCGGCTGCACTGGGACATCGACGTGGACGACATCGGGGAGGCGACGCGTCTCGCGGTGGGGTTGGGGGCTACCACGAGCGGTGTCCTCCAGGTTGACGAGCAGGGGAGCTTTCAGGTGTTGCTCGACCCCGCCGGCAACGAGTTCTGCTTCGTCCGGCCGCGACGGTAGGGCGGTCGGGACGTCACGTGGTCAGGGCGCGCCACAGGGCCTCGCCGAAACGGATCGCCAGCACCACCACTAGGACGCCGAAGGTGAACGTCACCAGGCATCTCAGGATCACGCGGAGCTTCGTCACGGAGCACAGTGTGCGCCCGCGGGAACCAGAAATCAGCCCGTTGCGCCCGCCACCGCGGCACGCAACGCGCGCACGGCCGTCACGTCGCCCTCGACCGACAGGTGCTCCTCCCCCGCCCGTCCCCACAGCCACAGGTCGACCGCGGACGCCGATCCGCTGACGACGGCCGCCGCGTCACCGCGAGGGCCGTAGTCGACGATCCCCTCGTGCAGCGCCACCGTCCACGACCGGCCGGGTACGCGCAGCGTCACGGGACGCCCGGACGTGTGCGCCCGCGGCGGGAGGTGGGTGCCCAGCCAGAGGCGCAGCACCTCGTCCACGCCGTCGGCGGCCACGTCCTCGTCCAACGGGGACGCGCCGCCGGTCGCGGCCTCGGCGTCGACGCGGTGCACGGCGGTCTCGTGCGTCATCCGCCGCAGCCAGAAGCCGAGGGTCTGGTCCCACGGGCACCACGTCGCCGTGACGGTCGCGGCGCGCGCCGGGTCGAGCACGGCGGTCAACGCCGCCGCGCCGTCGCGGTACCAGGCGACGGGGTCGGCCGGGTCGGGATGGGACGTCCAGCCCGCGGGCCGGGCGCCGTCGGTGACCCACCGCGTCACCATGCGGTGGATGGAGCCGACGTGGGTGATCAGGTCGCCGACCGTCATGCCGGGGCACGCCGGCACCGGGCGGTCCGGCGGGGCGAGGTCGGCCGCCACCGCCAACGCCTCCGCTTCGACGCGGAGCGCGCGAGCCAACGCAAAGGGGTCCACCGACCAAGCATCGCGGAACGGGCGGGGTCGGCGCGATGCCGAATCGGATCGCGCGGAACGATCGACCGGCGTATGAACGGTGCCATGACGCTCACACTCCGCACCCTCACCGCGGACGACCTCCCGGCGTTCCAGCGGGTCTTCGACGCGGCGTTCCTGCTCGACACCCAGGAGGACCGGCTCGAACGATGGCGTGACGTCTTCGAGCCGGAACGCCACCACGCCGTGTTCGACGGTGACGAGATGATCGGCGGCGGTGGCGTCCAGAGCCGCGAGATGACGGTCCCCGGCGCGGGTCCGGTGCCGATCGCGGCGGTCACGTCGGTAGGTGTGAAGCCTGGTCACCGCCGTCGCGGCGTGCTGACCAGGCTGATGCGGGCCCAGCTGCACGGCCTGCACGAGGAGGGCCGCGAGGCGGTGGCGGCGCTGTGGGCGTCGGAGGCGGGGATCTACCCCCGGTTCGGGTACGGGTTCGCGGCGCAGTTCGCGCGGCTCGCGGTGCCGCGCGGCGCGGCGTTCCACCCCGGCGTGTCGCTGGGCGGGGAACGGGTGCGCGAGGTGTCGCGGGACGAGGCCATGCCGGCGATGAAGGCCGTGTACGAGTCGCTGCGCCCGACCCGCACGGGCTGGCTGAACCGGTCCGACGCCCACTGGGGCCACCACCTGGCGGACGAGGAGCGCGACCGCGGCGGGCTGACCGCCTACCGGTACGTGCTGCACCCGGACGGCTACGCGGTCTACCGGATCAAGGGCGACTGGCAGGAGCGCGGCCCGCGCAGCGAGCTGCACCTGCGGGAGATCGCGGCCAGGACGGACGAGGCGTACGCGGCGCTGTACCGGTACGTGCTGGACCTCGACATGGTGGGCGAGGTGCAGTTCTTCACCGCCTCGGACGACCCGGTGGTGCACCTGCTGGCCGACGCGCGGCTGGCGTTGCGCAGCATGCAGGACTCGCTGTGGGTGCGGCTCGTGGACGTGGACCGCGCGCTCGTCCAGCGCCGGTACGGGTCGGACGTCGACGCGGTGCTGGAGGTGCACGACGACTTCTGCCCGTGGAACGGCGGCCGGTGGCGGTTCACCGTGAAGGACGGCACGGCGACCGTGCAGCGGGTGGACGACGACCCGGACGTGGTGCTGGACGTGCAGGCGTTGGGCGCGGCGTACCTCGGCGGGACGAAGTTGACGGTGCTGGCGCGTGCGCAACGGGTGCGCGAGGTCACGGAGGGTGTCCTCCGCACCTTGTCGCACGCGTTCTCGGGTGACCGCGACCCGCACTGCTCGGAGCTCTTCTGACCGGTCGGGGAACCTCCGCGACGCGGCGGGCGTTCTCCGGACAACAGACCGGGAGGTCCGATGACCACAGGAATCGTGCTGCTCGTGCTGCTCGTCCTGGTGGTGGGTGCCGGCTGGTACTTCGCCAGGGCCGCCGCCGAGAAGCGCCGCCGGGAGTTGGAGGACGCGCAGGCCGACGCGCGCCGCTGGGTCGAGCGGCTGGGCGGCCAGGTGATGAACCTGACCGGCACGGACGTCGCCTCGCAGCAGGCGTTGGCGGACGCGTCCGAGCGGTTCACCGCCGCCGGTTCGCAGATGGAGCAGGCGCGGACGGTGGAGCAGTGCCGCCTGGTCACGCAGACCGCGATGGAGGGCCTGTACTACGTGCGGGCGGCGCGGGTCGCGATGGACCTGGACCCCGGCCCCGAGCTGCCCGACCTGACGGGTCAGAGCCGTGCGGGCAAGGTGTCGGAGGAGCGTGACGTCACGGTGGAGGGCCACCGGTACGTCGCCTCGCCGCGGCCGGGCGCGGGCACGCCGCACTACTACCCCGGTGGGGTGGTGGCCGGTCGTCCGGTGCCGCAGGGCTGGTACTCGGAGCCGTGGTGGAAGCCGGCGCTGGTGGCGGGCGCGTGGGGCTTCGGCTCGATGTTGCTGTTCAGCGCCATGTTCTCCGGCATGGTGGGTGTGCCGGCGGCCGTCGCGGCCGAGGACGCCGGTGGCGGGGACGCCAGTGGTGACGGTGGCGATGGCGGCGACGGTGGTGACGGCGGTGACGGCGGAGGCGACTTCGGCGGTGACTTCGGCGGGGGCGACTTCGGCGGGTTCTGACCGGGACCGCCCCGGTGGCGGGTCACCCGGTCACGCGGGCTGGCAGGTGGGGCACCAGTAGAGGTTGCGGGCGGCCAGTTCGGCGGCCGCCACGGGGGTGCCGCAGAGCAGGCAAGGCTGACCGGTGCGGCGGTAGACGTACACCTCGCCGCCGTGCCGGTCCTGGCGCGGCGCCCGGCCGGTGACCTCGGGCAGGTGCTCCGGCCGCACGGTGTCGATCCGGCCGGCCTCCACCCCGGCCCGCATCAGCACGGCCAGGTCGGACCACAGGTCGTCCCACAGCGCCCGGTCGACCCGGTTCCCCGGCACGAGCGGGTGGACGCCGTGCCGGAACAGCACCTCGGCCCGGTACACGTTGCCGACGCCCGCGAGCACGGACTGGTCCATCAGCAGCACGGCGATGGACTGGCGCGACCGGGCGACGCGCGCGTAGGCCAGTTCGGGCTTGGCGTCGCGGCGCAGCGGGTCGGGGCCGAGGCGGGCGCGCAGGGCGGCGACCTCGACGTCGGTCAGCACCTCGCACCGGGTGGGGCCGCGCAGGTCCGTCCAGTGGGTGGGGCCGGCCAGGCGCATGCGCACCTGGCCGACCGGTTCGGTCACGGGGTGGGGCGACTCGCTGAACGTGCCGTAGAGGCCGAGGTGGACGTGCACGGTGGCGTCCGGGCCGTACACGTGGAACAGGTGCTTGCCGTGCGCCTCGGCGCGCAGGAACCGCCGACCGTCCACAGTGGACGCCGGGAACCTGCCCTGCGGGCTGGACACCCGGACGGTCGAGCCCGCGTAGCGGCGGTGGTGCAGCTCCGCCAGGCGGTGGAGCGTGTGGCCTTCGGGCATCAGGGCAGGGCCGGGGCCTCGCCGGTGCGCTCGTACTCGGCGAGGATGCCGATGCGGCGCGCGTGCCGCTCCTGCCCGGAGAACGGGGTGGCCAGGAAGGCCTCCACGATCGCGAACGCCTCCTCGGTGGTGTGCATCCGGGCGCCGAGGCCGATCAGCTGGGCGTCGTTGTGCTCGCGGGCGAGCTTCGCCGTCTCCACGCTGTAGGCCAGGGCGGCGCGGGCGCCGGGCACCTTGTTGGCGGCAATCTGCTCGCCGTTGCCGGAGCCGCCGATGACGACGCCCAGGCTGCCCTCCTCCGCGACCACCCGACGGGCGGCCTCGATGCAGAACGGGGGGTAGTCGTCCTCCGCGTCGTACACGGCCGGACCGACGTCCACCACGTCGTGGCCCGCGTCGGTCAGGTGCTTGGCGAGGGCGGTCTTCAGCTCGAAGCCCGCGTGGTCCGATCCCAGGTAAACGCGCACGTCAGCAAGTCTGCCATCCTCGGGCGCGTGTTCGGACAAGAGGGTTCGCGGCTGAGGTTGGAATGGGGTCCCGAGGGGGTCGCCGCGCTCGGCGGGTCGTGCGCCGTGCTGGTGATCGTGGACGTGCTGTCGTTCTCCACGGCGGCGGACATCGTGGTCGGGCGCGGCGGTTCGGTGCGGCCGGTGCGGTGGGCGGACCGGGAACGGGCGGCGCGGCCCGCGGACCCGGCGTGGACGTTGCGCCCGTCGTCGCTGGTCACGGTGCCGCCGGGGACGGAGCTGGAGCTGCCGTCGCCGAACGGCGCGACGTTGTGCGCCCTGGCCGAGGCGACGGGGGCGGTCGTGCTGGCGGGGTGCCTGCGCAACGCGCGGGCGGTGGCGGACGCGGCCCGCTCGCTGGCGGCCGGCGGGCCGATCGGCGTGGTGCCGGGCGGCGAGCGGTGGGGTGTGGACATCCTCACGAACACCGGCGAGAGCGGGCCGCTGCGGCCGGCGGTGGAGGACCTGCTCGGCGCGGGCGCGGTGGTGGCGTCGCTGCTCGGGTACGGGACGGCGTCGGTCGAGGCGGCGCTGGCGGCGGAGATGTTCGCGCGGGCGTCGGTGGAGGACGTGCTGACCGGCTGCGTGTCGGGGCGTGAGCTGATCGCCGCCGGTCACGCGGGCGACGTGGCGCTAGCCGCCGAGCTGAACGCCAGCACCGCCGTGCCGCTGCTGGCGGACGGCGTGCTGCGCGCGGCGGGCTGACGCTCAGCGCTGGATGGACTTCACCTCGGTGAACTCGTCCAGCCCGAAGCGGCCGAACTCGCGCCCGTTGCCGGACTGGCGGTAGCCGCCGAACGGCGCGCTGGTGTTGAACGCGGCGCCGTTGATGTCGACCTGGCCGGTGCGCAAGCGCTTGGCGACGGACAGGGCGCGCGACGGGTCGGCGGAGAACACGGCGCCGCCCAGGCCGTAGATGGTGGAGTTGGCGATGCGCACGGCGTCGTCCTCGTCGGCGTACGGCAGCACGGACAGGACGGGGCCGAAGATCTCCTCCTGCGCGATGGCCATGTCCGGCCGCACGTCGCCGAACACGGTCGGCGCGACGTGGAAACCGCGCGAGGTCGGCGCTTCCGGGCCGCCGAGGGCGAGCTTCGCGCCTTCCTCGACGCCCCGGCGGATGTAGCCGACGACGCGGTCGCGCTGGGCGGCGGACACGGCCGGGCCGATGCGGGTGGCGGGCAGGGACGGGTCGCCGGGCTCGTACTTCGACGCCGCCGCGACGGCGATCTCCAGCGCCTCGTCGTGCCGGGACGCGGGCACCAGGAGCCTGGTCCACGCGCTGCACGCCTGGCCGTTGTTCATGAACGCGTTGGCGACGCCGATCTTGACCGCGCGGCTCAGGTCGGCGTCGTCCAGCACGACGTTCGCCGACTTGCCGCCCAGTTCCAGCGCGACCCGCTTGACGGTGTCGGCGGCGAGCGCGGCGACCCGCCGACCGGCCCGCGTCGACCCGGTGAACGACACCATGTCCACCATCGGGTGAACGGCGAGGGCTTCGCCGACGACCGGCCCGGTGCCGTGGACGACGGAGAACACGCCCTCGGGCACCCCGGCCTCGGCCAGCACGGTCGCCAGCAGGTCGGCCGTCATGGGCGCGAGCTCGCTGGGCTTGAGCACCACCACGTTGCCCGCCGCCAGCGCGGGCACGACCTTGGCGACCATCTGCTGGAGCGGGAAGTTCCACGGGGTGATGGCGGCGACGACGCCGATCGGCTCGCGCAGGACCAGCGAGTTGCCGACCTCCTCGCCGTCGAAGTACCCGCCCGCGAGGACGTCGGCCACGCCGCGCGCGATGCCGACGGGGTTCGGCACCTGGACGCGCGTGGCGAACGTGAGGGGCGTGCCCATCTCGGCGACCATCGTGGCGGCCAGCTCGTCGGCCCGCGCCTCCAGCCCGTCGGCCACCCGCCGCACCAGGTCGAGCCTGGCCTCGACGGACGTCGCCGACCACGCCGGGAACGCGGCGACAGCCCTGGTCACGGCCGCGTCGACGTCACCGGGCGTGCCGGCGCGAACGGCGCCGATGACCTCTTCGGTGGTCGGGTTGACGACCTCGATCACTGCGGACTCCCCGAGAACGGTGTGACACTCCACGACGAAACTCGCCTCAGAGTGTCACACCGCGGGACTCAGGAGAAGTCCAGACCGCCCGTCCGGGTGCGCTTCAGCTCGAAGAAGTGCGGGTAGCTCGCCAGCGCCCGCGCGCCGTCGAAGACCTTCACGGCGTCCTCGCCGCGCGGGATCCGGCTCAGCACCGGCCCGAAGAACGCCACGCCCTCGATGTGGATGGTCGGCGTGCCGACGTCCTCGCCCACCGGGTCCATGCCCCGGTGGTGGCTGGCCCGCAGGTCGCCGTCGTGCTCGTCGGTGTGCGCGGCCTCGGCGAGCTCGGCGGGCAGGCCGACCTCGGCCAGCGCCTCCTTGATGACCTCGTCGTAGTCCTGCTTGCCCTGGTTGTGCAACCGGGTGCCCATCGCGGTGTAGAGGTCGCGCAGGACGGCGTCGCCCTTCAGCTTGGCCGCGGCGATCGCCACGCGCACCGGGCCCCAGCCCCGGGTCATCACGTCGCGGTACTGCTCCGGCAGGTCACGGCCCTCGTTGAGCACCGACAGGCTCATCACGTGGAACTCGAGGTCGATGTCGCGCTGCTTCTCGACCTCCAGGATCCACCGGGACGAGATCCACGCGAACGGGCAGATCGGGTCGAAGTAGAAGTCGACCTTCGTGCGTCCCTCTGTCGACATGCGGTGTCCCTCCGTGGGTGCTCGTGTGCGGTGCGCCAGGTTCGGCGTCCATCGTGCACAACCAGCCGACCACACGCAGTCTTCCCTCGGACGCCAGTCCACTTCCGCCCGTCCCACGTGATTGGATGCGACTGTCGTGTTCACCGACACGACACCCTTTCCCCGTTCCGACGACGTCGGCGCCGAGGCTTCTCGCGGCGCCGGCAGACGAGGTGACCAGTGGCGGCACCCAACCTCACCCGCGACCAGGCGCAGCAGCGGTCTGCGCTGTTGGAGGTCGACTCCTACCGGATCGAGCTGGACCTGACCGACGGCGGTGGCAAGCCCGGCTCGGACACGTTCCGCTCCACCACGACGGTGTCCTTCCGCAGCCGGACGCCCGGCGCGTCCTCGTGGGTCGACATCGTGGCCGCCACCGTCCACCGGGCCGTGCTCAACGGGCGCGAGCTGGACGTCGCCGAGTACCGGGAGGAGGACGGCGTCCACCTGCCCGACCTGGCCGAGGTCAACGAGCTGACGATCGAGGCCGACTGCCGGTACATGAACACCGGCGAGGGCCTGCACCGGTTCGTCGACCCCGTGGACGGCGAGGTGTACCTGTACTCGCAGTTCGAGACGGCGGACGCCAAGCGCATGTTCGCCTGCTTCGACCAGCCGGACCTGAAGTCCGTCTACGACCTGGCGGTGACCGCGCCGCACCACTGGAAGGTCGTCTCCAACTCGGCGATCGAGTCCACTGTGGACGGTGTCGGCGGCGCGGACAGGCACGTCTTCGGCACCACCAAGCCCATGTCGACGTACCTGGTCGCGCTGGTGGCCGGCCCGTACGCCGAGTGGCGCGACGAGTTCACCGACGGCGACACGACGATCCCGCTGGGCATCTACTGCCGCGCCTCGCTCGCGCCGCACATGGACGCCGAGCGCCTGTTCACCGAGACCAAGCAGGGTTTCGGCTTCTACCACGGCGCGTTCGGCGTGAAGTACCCGTTCGGCAAGTACGACCAGTGCTTCGTGCCCGAGTTCAACGCGGGCGCGATGGAGAACGCGGGCTGCGTGACGTTCCTGGAGGACTACGTCTTCCGCAGCCGCGTCACCCGCTACCTGTACGAGCGCCGCGCCGAGACCGTGCTGCACGAGATGGCGCACATGTGGTTCGGCGACCTGGTCACCATGCGCTGGTGGGACGACCTGTGGCTGAACGAGTCGTTCGCCACCTGGGCGTCGGTGCTGGCGCAGGCCGAGGCGACCGAGTACCGGCAGGCGTGGACCACGTTCGCCAAGATCGAGAAGTCGTGGGCGTACCGGCAGGACCAGCTGCCGTCCACGCACCCCGTGGCCGCGGACATCCCGGACCTCCAGGCGGTCGAGGTCAACTTCGACGGCATCACCTACGCCAAGGGCGCCTCGGTGCTCAAGCAGCTGGTGTCGTACGTGGGGCTGGACAACTTCCTGTCCGGCCTGCGGGTGTACTTCGGCAAGCACGCCTGGGGCAACGCGACGCTGGCCGACCTGCTCAACGCGCTGGAGGAGGCGTCGGGCCGCGACCTGTCGTGGTGGAGCGCCCAGTGGTTGGAGACGACCGGCCTGAACCTGCTGCGCCCCAAGTACTCCGTGGACGCCGAGGGCCGGTTCACCGAGTTCGCGGTGCTGCAGGGCGGCGCGCGCCCCGGCGCGGGCGAGCTGCGCACGCACCGGCTGGCGATCGGCGTCTACGACTCGGACGAGTCGGGCAAGCTCGTCCGCACGCACCGGGTCGAGCTGGACGTGTCCGGCGAGCGCACCGAGGTGCCGGACCTGGTCGGCGTGCCGCGCGGCAAGCTGGTGCTGGTCAACGACGACGACCTCACCTACTGCACGATGCGGCTGGACGCGGACTCGCTGGCGTCGCTGATCGACCACATCGCCGACATCGCCGAGCCGCTGCCACGCACGCTGTGCTGGTCGGCGGCGTGGGAGATGACGCGCGAGGCCGAGCTGAAGGCCCGCGACTTCGTGAACCTGGTGCTCGGCGGGCTGCACGCGGAGACCGAGGTCGGCGTGGTTCAGCGGCTGCTGCTCCAGGCGCAGACGGCGCTGTCGTCGTACGCGGACGTGTCGTGGCGCGACGAGGGCTGGCGCCGGTTCACCACCCGGACGCTGGAGCTGGCGCGGGCCGCCGAGCCCGGTTCGGACCACCAGCTGGCGTTCGTGAACGCGCTGGCCGGGTCGGTGCTGGACGAGTCGACGTTGGCGCTGCTGCGCGGCTGGCTGGACGGCACGGACGCGCTCGACGGCCTCGACGTCGACACCGACCTGCGGTGGCGGCTGCTGCACGCGCTGGTCGCGCACGGCGCCGCGTCGCTGGACGAGATCGCCGCCGAGGAGGAGCGCGACCCGACCGCGACCGGCCGCCGCAAGGCGGAGTCGGCGCGGGCGCTGCGGCCCACCGTCGAGGCGAAGAACGAGGCGTGGGACCGGGCGGTGAACGACGACGACCTGCCGAACGCGGTGTCCGAGGCGATCATCGCGGGCATCCAGCACCCCGGCCAGAAGGCGCTGTTGCAGCCGTTCGTCGAGCGGTACTTCGCCGACGTGGCCGCGGTGTGGGAGCGGCGGTCGAGCGAGCGGGCCCAGTCCATGGTCGTCGGGCTGTTCCCGTCGTGGTCGATCTCGAAGGAGACGGTGACGGCGTCCGACGAGTGGCTGGCCGAGGAGCGCCCGCCGGCGCTGCGGCGGCTGGTGTCCGAGGGCCGCGCGGGCATCGTGCGGGCCCTGGCGGCGCAGGAGTTCGACCGGTCCTGACCGGGTGTTCGCGGCAACGGGGCGGCGCTGGTGGCGCCGCCCCGTTGCGCTTCCCGGCGTGCGGGGTGGAGGACACCGTCCGGTGCGGCGGAACGGTGGCTCCCCGGCACGCGGGGGCTAGGCGCGACGCTCGCGGTCGTAGGCGTCCGCCCACCGGGCGAAGACGTCGCGGGACTGGGCCGGTGTCAGCACCAGCCGTTCGAGCTGGCGCATCTTGAGCTGGTAGGCCATGACGGCGGTCGGCTCGTCGTGGAACACGGTCGCCGTCTCGGTCTCCGTGTACGCCAGGGGCTTGGTGGGCTCCTGGAACGTCAGCAGGGCCCCCGGGTGCCGCAGCGCCCCGTGCGACCGGGCGGTCATCGGGATGACGCGCGGGCTGATCTGGGCCCACCCGCACATCAGCGTCAGGCGCAGGAGCTGGTCGCGCATGACCTTCTGGTCGCCGACGACCACCCGCAACGCCGCCTCGTGGATGTAGATGACGGTTTCCGGGCCTCCGGGCCGCCGCAGGTTGTCCTGGCGGTCCATCCGGGCCTGGGTGGCGTCGCGGTCGCGGGTCAGCGCGAACGCGTAGTCCTCGGTCTGCGCCAGGCTCGGGATCGTCAACGGCTCGTAGACGGTGACCGTCCGCGCGGCCGACTCGTGCAGCGCCAGCGCCGTGAGCGTGTCCGGCGACGCGCGGTGCAGGCGCAGGAAGCTGCCGGTGTCGGCTTCGCTCGCGATGGACAGGATGCGGTCGCGGGTCGGTTTGTCCGCGCCGCACCGGCCGAGCAGCGTGCCGATTTCCCACGCGCTCGTGCCGCGGCTGCCGGTTTCGAGTTTCGACAGTTTGCCCAGGGACCAGCCCAACGCCTCGGCGACGAAACCCGACGACAGTCGGGCCCGGTGCCGGACGCGGCGCAATTCTTCCCCCAATTCGCGGCTGCGGGCAGTGCTCAGCCGGACAGGCTGCCTTTCTTCGGGTTCCATGTCTCCCCTACTAATGGCGGGACACGGCGGGTGGTGGGCACGGCGCATTCCGCGCACTTCACCACCCGCCGCGCATGTCCGACCAGCGTGCGGGCTGGCCGGTGGCTTTGTTGCACAACAGACTGTCCGTCCCGGAACAGCCGGTCAATACCCTTTTCGAGCGAGAGACTTGACCACCGGTCCCGTTCTAAGCTGCATTACATGAATCGCAATACCTCGAAGGCCATCGCCTTGGGAGCGCGCCTGCGCAACGTTCGAGAGGCCAATAATCTCAGTCAACGCGCACTCGGACGTAAAATCGGTGTGGTGCATTCGTTGCTCTCGCGCAACGAAAGCGGGCAGCGGGTGCCGACCCGCGCGGAGGTGATCCGCATCCTCGAACCCCTCGACATCCCCGATCGGGTTCGCGAAGAGATCCTCGGCATGACCGAGGACACCGCCGGTTCACCCCTTGAGGTGATCGAACTGCCGGAGCGCCGGGTCCAGATCGCCGCGCTGGTGGAGCTGGAGCAGATGGCCCACGAGATCGTGAGCTGGTCCCCGCTGATCGTCCCCGGCCTGTTGCAGGTCAGCGCCTACACCCGCTCGATCATGGAGGCCGCCCGCATCCCGGAGGAGGAGATCGCGACCCGCGTCGCCGTGCGGATGGGGCGGCGCGACGTCCTCACCCGGCGCAACCCGGTCCGCTTCACCGCCCTGATCGGCGAGGCGGTGCTGTTGCAGACCGTCGGCGGCCCCGCGGTCATGGCCGAGCAGCTGGACCACCTGCTGATGATGAGCGCGCACGAGAACGTCGACCTGCGCATCGTGCCCTTCGCCACCGGCTGGCACCCCGGTCTGGACGGCCCTTTCCACGTGCTGAAGTGCAACGGGACGTCGTTCGTGCACCTGGAGAACCGGATCAGCTCGGTGTTCGTGCAGGAACCCGAGGTGGTAGCCGGCTTCGAGGCGTCCGTGCCAAGGTTGCTGGAGGTCGCGATGGACCAGGAGCGGTCCTTCGAGTTCATCGCGAAGGTGGTGCGGACGACGGGAGTCTGATGGCCCTGCGGTGGAAGAAGTCCAGCAAGAGCGTCGAGAGCGGTTCGTGCGTCGAGGTGGCGAGCCACCTGGGCGCGGTGCGGGACAGCAAGAACCCCGAGACGGTGCTGGACGTCGACGCGGTCCGGCTGAGGGCGTTCGTGGACGCGCTCAAGTCCCGGTAGAACGCGAAGGCCCCGGCGCAAACCGCCGGGGCCTCCACGTCGTTCGGGGTCGTCGCGTCAGACGCGCCTCGGCGCCGGACCCGCCTGGTCGATCAGCATCCGCAGGCCGCCCACCAGACCGCCGGCGAGGTCGCCCTCCTTGAAGGACGCGACCATGCTCATGACGGCGAGCTTCGCGCCGCGGTCGGCGATGCGGCGGTGCGACTCCTCGCCCGTCACGATCTCCACCACGCGCTGTCCCGGCGACACCGCGATCAGCACGGCGTGCGTCGGGCGCGTGGTGCTCGCGTGCATCTCCTCGGCCTGCGCGCGGGAGTCGGGGCCCAGGTCGCCGAGGTACACGCTGAAGTCCAGCCCGGTCGTGCGGCTGGCCAGCGTCAGCGCCTCGTCCAGGCTGGCCAGCTGCACCGGCGTGAACGGCAGGCTGGGCGCGTGCGGCTCGTACATCTTCGCCGCGGACACCCGGCCGCTGTTGGTCACGACCGCGCCGTCCTCCAGGGTCGACGGGTCGACCTCGGTCCTGGTCAGCTCACCAGTTGCCACGAGCACCTCCCTTGGCGGTCCGGCCCTCGGCCGGGGTCGCGGCGGCCTGGTGCGCGCCACCGGGCAAGCCGCCGGGGTTCGCCGTCCACCAGACGGGGGCGTAGTTCCATTCCTGGCCCGGGCGGTACCGCTGAATGCGGGTGGCCTTCGGCCTCAGCGTCAGTAGCGTGATCACGCCGTAGATGGCCAGCGGGATCAGCGCGAAGACGAGCACGGTCTCCACGATGGTCACGGCGGTTACGGTAACCGATCGGCCTGGTCAGCTCGGGGCGAGGGCACCCGTAGCCGCGCCGGCGGGCGGCGGGCGCCGGTTCTGTCTGTGAACGCCGCCCCGCGGCGATGGCGTTCGATCACGCCTAACGGCGGTGACGGCGCGGCGGGACGCGGTCGGGCGTCGCGGGGCCGTGCGGCCGGGCGCGATCACCGTGGCCGCACGGCATGGCGCGGTGTGGCGCGGTGTGATCTGGCCGACCCCTCACCTGGGACGACGTCACCCTCGGTATCCATCGATGCCGGATGCACTAGCTCCGGCGCTCGATCGTCGCAGTGCGTACACCCGGACGGTCTTCCCCCGTACGGAGGCGAATGGCGGCCGGTTTGGCGTCTTGTCCTGGGCCCAGTCGGCTTCTAGCTTTTCACCTGTACGGGTCTTGCGCATCCGATTCCGGATACTAATTCCCGCCCGATGAGTCTCGGAGGACACGACATGTACACCGTGAACCGCGCTCTGGTCGCCGCTCTCACTCGTTCGTCGTACACCCAGTCAGAGCAGAGCGTTACGGCTGTTCGGCGCTCCACGGGGGCCTCCCGGTCCGTCCGCATCACGGCACGGGACTCCGTTCGGATTACCTGCGCGACGCCCGACTCGGTGCGCATCACCGCTCGGGACTCGGTCCGCATCACCGCGTTCGGCTCGGTGCGCATCACCGCGCGCGACTCCGTCCGCATCACAGCCTGCGACTCGGTGCGCATCACGGCGTCCGATTCCGTGCGCATCACGGCCCGCCAGGACTCGGTCCGCATCACCGCCCGCCAGGACTCGGTCAGGATCACGGCCCAGGACCGCGACTCGGTGCGCATCACGGCGCGCGACCGCGACTCGGTGCGCATCACCGCCCGCGACCGCGACTCGGTCCGCATCACGGCGCGCGACCGCGACTCGGTCCGCATCACGGCCCAGGACCGCGACTCCGTTCGCATCACCGCACGTCAGGACTCGGTTCGCATCACCGCACGTCAGGACTCCGTGCGCATCACCGCGCGCCAGGACTCGGTCAGGATCACGGCGCGGGACTCCGTTCGCATCACGGCGCGCCAGGACTCGGTGCGCATCACGGCGCGCCGCGAGGACTTCGCCCTGGCGGCGTGAGGCGGTGCCGGCTCAGGCCGCGGGTTCGCCCAGGTAGGGCAGCCACAGCGGGTCGGCCTCGGTGACGCCGGCCAGCAGCCGCCAGTGCGGCCCGCGGGGCGCGTTCGGCACCACGCGCAGGCGCCAGCCCAGCTCCGAGAGGAGCTTGTCGGCCTTGCGGTGGTTGCACTTCGCGCAACAGGCCACGCAGTTGGTCCACGAGTGGGGACCGCCCCGGCTGCGCGGCACGACGTGGTCGATCGTCTCGGCCCGCCCGCCGCAGTACGCGCAGCGGTACCGGTCGCGGTGCATCAGCCCGGCGCGGGTCAGCGGCACCCGGCCGCGGTAGGGCACCCGCACGTAGTTCGCCAGCCTGATCACCGACGGAACGACCACCTCGGACGTCGAGGAGTGGACGACCGCCCCGGCGGGGTCGCCGTGCACCACCTCGGCCTTCCCGCACACGACGAGCACCACCGCGCGCCGCAGCGGCAGCGCGGTGAGGGGTTCGAACGTGGCGTTGAGCAGCAGGACCTTGCGCCGGCCCCAGGGCAGCACCACGGGCGCCTGACCGGCCCCCTCCCCGTCGACCACAGCGTGCACGGACGACACCGCGAGCTGTTTTTGGCCGGACGGGGCCGACGACGCGATCCCGGCGTTCACCAGGGCGCCGATCGGGGTGGGTTGTCGGTCTGGCACGCGACCACCTCCACCGGTTCAGGCATAGCAGACCACAGATGGGCCCCAAAAATCACCTGTGATATGTGACGTGTCACGGAGCCGTGGCCAAAACCCCGGTGAACAGACCCCTATCGAAGATGGTTTTCATCAGGGTTCTACGCTCGGCGAGGTGACCGAAGCCCCCCGCGCAGCGCTGCCTGCGACGATCACCTACCCCACCGCGGAACGGCTCGACCTCGTCGAGGACCTGCACGGACACGCGGTCGCCGACCCGTACCGGGCGCTCGAAGACCCTGCGGACCCCCGCACCGCCGCCTGGTCCGCCGAGCAGGACGCGCTGGCGCGGTCGTGGCTGGACGCCATGCCCGGCCGGGACGCGCTCGGCGCCCGCCTCGCCGAGCTGATGCGGACCGGGTCCGTCGGCACACCGGTGTGGCGGGCCGGACGGGCGTTCTACACCCGGCGCGACCCCGACCAGGACCACCCCGTGCTGTACGTGCGGGTGGACGGCGTGGAGCGGGTGCTGGTGGACGTGTCCGCGCTCGACCCGACCGGCCGGACCACGCTGGACCGCTGGACGCCGTCCGCCGAGGGCACGCGGCTGGCCTACCAGGTGTCGGTGGGCGGCGACGAGCACTCGTTGCTGCACGTCCTCGACGTGGACACGGGCGAGCTGCTGGACGGCCCGATCGACCGGTGCCGGTACTCGCCGGTGGGCTGGCTGCCCGGCGGCGAGGAGTTCTTCTACGTGCGGCGGGTCGACCCGGCGCTGGTGCCCGAGGACGAGCGGCAGTTCCACCGGCGGGTGTGGCGGCACCGCGTGGGCGCGCCCGCGTCGGACGACGTGAACGTCCACGGCGACGGGCTGGACCACACCTACTACTACGGGCTGTCCCTGTCGGAGGACGGTCGGTGGCTGCTGGTGAACGGCGCGCCCGGCACCGTGCGGCGCGACTCGGTGTGGATCGCCGACCTGCACGGCGACGCGGAGCTGCGGCCGGTCGTGCTGGCCGAGGACGGCGTGCAGTGCGCGGCCTGGGTCGCCCCGGACGGGCGGCTCTACCTGCGGACCAGCCTCGACGCGCCCCGGTTCCGGCTGTGCGTGGCCGACCCGGCCGCGCCGACCGAGTGGACCGAGCTGGTGGCCGAGGACGCGGACTCGGTGCTGGACGCCGTGACGTGGCTGGACGGACACCTGGTGCTCCTGCGGACGCGGCACGCGGTGTCGGAGCTGCACCTGCATTCCCCCACGACCGGCGCCCACGTGGGCGAGGTGCCGATGCCCGGGACGGGGTCGCTGCACGGGTTGTCCACAGTCGACGCGCTCACCCCCGCGGATCGCGACGTGCTGTGGTTCGGCTGGTCGGACTTCACAACGCCCATGTCGGTGTACCGGTACTCGCTGTCCGAGGGCCGCACCGAGCTGGAGTCGGCCGCGCCCGGAACGGTCGCGTTGCCGGAGTTGTCCACACAACAGGTCTCGTACCGCTCGGCCGACGGGACGGTCGTGCGAATGTTCGTGGTGTCCGGGGAGCAGCACCCGGACCTGCCCCGTCCGACGCTGCTCACCGGGTACGGAGGGTTCGCGGTGGGCCGCGGGCCGGGGTACAGCGCGACGACGCTGGCGTGGGTCGAGGCGGGTGGCGTGTGGGCGCACGCGTCGCTCCGCGGCGGCGACGAGGAGGGGGAGGAGTGGCACCGGGCCGGGATGCGCGAGCGCAAGCAGAACGTGTTCGACGACTTCCACGCGGCGGCCGAGCGGCTGATCCGGGACGGCTGGACGACGCCGCAGCAGCTGTCGATCACGGGCGGGTCGAACGGCGGCCTGCTCGTCGGCGCGGCGTTGACGCAGCGGCCGGAGCTGTACGCGGCCGTGGTGTGCTCAGCGCCACTGCTGGACATGGTCCGGTACGAGAAGTTCCTGCTGGGGAGGTTGTGGGCCGAGGAGTACGGCTCGGCGTCCGTGCCCGAGGAGCTGGGGTGGCTGCTGGCCTACTCCCCGTACCACCAAGTGCGGCCGGGAGTTGAGTACCCTTCGGTGCTGTTCACGGTCTTCGAGTCGGACAGCCGCGTGGACCCCAACCACGCCCGGAAGATGTGCGCGGCGCTCCAGCACGCGTCATCGAGTGATCCGACGAAGCACCCGGTGCTGCTCCGCCGCGAGACCGAGGTGGGGCACGCGGGCCGATCGGTCAGCCGGTCGGTGGGGCTGGCCGTGGACCAGTTGACCTTCCTGGCCTGGGCGACCGGGCTCGACTTGTGAGAGCGGAGGACTGAGCAGGTGCTGGACGTGGAGTCGACCCTCGCCGTCGACTGGTGGGTGACGAACGGGCCGAAGTTCGCCGCGAGTGCCCTGAAGATCGCGTTGATCGTGGTCGTCGCGGTGGTGGTCCGGTTCCTGCTCCGCCGGTTCATCGACCGGATGACCCGCGGCAACGGCGACCGGAAGCCCAAGCTGCTCAAGCCGCTGCGGGAACGCGCGCCCCAGGCGTTGGGCGCGCTGGTCTCCGAGCGGCGCGAGCAGCGGGCCAAGACCATCGGCTCGGTGCTCAAGTCGTTCGTCACGATCTTCGTGTTCGGCGTGGCGTTCATCCAGATCCTCACCGAGCTGAACATGAACCCCGCGCCGATCCTGACCTCGGCGGGCATCCTCGGCGTGGCGATCGGCTTCGGCGCGCAGAACCTGGTCAAGGACTTCCTGTCCGGCATGTTCATGATGCTGGAGGACCAGTACGGCGTGGGTGACGTGGTCGACCTCGGTCCGGCGACCGGCACGGTGGAGGCGGTGGCGCTGCGGATCACCACGATCCGCGACACGAACGGCACCGTCTGGTACGTCCGCAACGGCGAGATCCTGCGCGTCGGCAACTCGTCGCAGGGCTTCGCGGTGGCCGTCGTCGACCTGCCGCTCGGGTACGGGGCGAACCTGTCGTCGGCCGCCGAGGTGCTGACCAAGGCGGTGGTCGAGGCGACCGCCGAGGAGTCGCTGGCCAAGGACGTCATCGACAAGCCGCAGGTGCTCGGTGTGGAGAAGGTCACGCCCGAGGGCATCACGATGCGCGTGACGGTGAAGGTGCGGCCGGGTCGGCAGTGGGCCGTCCAGCGCGCCCTGCGGGCCAAGCTGATGCCCGCCCTGGACGACGCGGGCATCTCGCTGAAGTCCTGACCCGGCCGGCCCGGGGGTGTCGCGGCGCACGGTCGCGCGGCGCTCCCGGGCCCCCGCCGGCGGGCGTCCGGACCGGGGGCGTGGGACTCACCCCCGCGGCTGAGGCAGGATGGAGGGGTGACCACTCCTCCGGAGAACTTCTACGAAGCAGTGGGCGGGTACGAGACGTTCCACAAGATCGTCGCGCGCTTCTACGAGGAAGTCGCCGCCGATCCCGTCCTGCGCCCGATGTACCCCGAAGAGGACCTGGGCCCCGCCGAGGAGCGGTTCCGGCTGTTCCTGATGCAGTACTGGGGCGGCCCGCACACGTACTCCGACACGCGCGGTCATCCTCGGTTGCGGATGCGCCACGGTCCGTTCGTGATCGGTCCCGTCGAGCGGGACGCCTGGTTGCGCTGCATGAAGGTCGGCGTCGACTCGGTCGACCTCTCCCCCGAGCACCGTCAGCAGCTCTGGGCGTACCTGGAGATGGCCGCCAACAGCATGATGAACGCTTGGGTGTGATCTTTGATCACCCGAACGGGGTCGTGGTGTCCGACGCGAATGGCAGGATGACGTCTCGTGCGACGATCCTCCGACCTACAACCAGAGATCGCCGACGACTCCGCCTGGTGGCGTGACGCCGTCTTCTACCAGGTCTACGTCCGATCCTTCGCCGACGCGAACGGTGACGGCGTCGGCGACCTCGACGGCATCCGCTCCCGGCTCGGCTACCTCGAACTGCTCGGCGTGGACGCCCTGTGGCTGACGCCGTTCTTCACCTCGCCCATGGCCGACCACGGGTACGACGTGGCCGACCCGCGTGACGTCGACCCGCTGTTCGGGGACCTGGCCGCGTTCGACCGGCTGGTCGCCGAGGCGCACGCGCACAACCTCCGCGTCACCATCGACCTCGTCCCGAACCACACCAGCGACCGGCACCCCTGGTTCCAGGCCGCGCTGCGGGCCGGGCCGGGCTCGGCCGAGCGGGACCGGTTCGTGTTCCGCGACGGCGGCGGGTTCGACGGTTCCGTGCCGCCCAACAACTGGCCCAGCCAGTTCGGCGGCCCGGCGTGGACCCGCGTCCCGGACGGGCAGTGGTACCTGCACCTGTTCGCGCCCGAGCAGCCCGACCTGAACTGGGACAACCACGAGGTCGCGGCCGACCTGGCGCGCACGCTGCGGTTCTGGCTGGACCGCGGCGTCGACGGGTTCCGGATCGACGTCGCCCACGGGATGGCCAAGCCCTACGGGTTGCCGAACATGGACCCGCGGGCCGAGCTCGGCTCCGGCGTCATGCACGACAACGCGGTGGACCCGCGGTTCGACAACGACGGCGTGCACGAGGTGCACCGGATGATCCGCAAGGTCCTCGACGAGTACCCGGGTCGGATGGCCGTCGGCGAGATCTGGGTCAAGGACGACGAGCGGTTCGCCCGCTACCTGCGGCCCGACGAGCTGCACCTCGGGTTCAACTTCCGGTTGGCCGAGGCGCCGTTCGACGCGGACGCCGTGCGGACCGCCATCGAGCACTCCCTGGGCGCGGTCCGGGGCCTCGGCACGCCGCCCACGTGGACGTTGTCGAACCACGACGTGGTGCGGCACGTGACCCGGTACGGCGGGGGCGCGCTCGGCGAGCGGCGGGCGCGGTCGATGACGCTGGTGGAGCTGGCGCTGCCCGGCGTCGTCTACCTGTACAACGGCGAGGAGCTGGGGCTCCCGAGCGTCGAGCTGCCCGACTGGGCGTTGCAGGACCCGATCTGGCAGCGGTCCGGGCACACCCGGCGCGGGCGGGACGGGTCGCGCGTGCCGCTGCCGTGGGAGGGCGACACGCCGCCGTTCGGCTTCTCCCGGGCGCCGGCCACGTGGCTGCCGCAGCCGAACGAGTGGGCGGGCCTCACGGCCGAGTCGCAGCTGGAGGACCCCGGCTCGATGCTGTCGTTCTACCGGCACGCCCTGGAGCTGCGGAAGTCGCACGGCGCGTTCAACGGCGACGAGCTGGAGTGGTACGGCGCGCCGGCGGGCTGCTTCGCGTTCCGCCGCAAGGGCGGCGGGTTGATCTGCGCGCTGAACACGTCCGGCGGCCCCGTGCCCCTGCCGCCCGGCGAGGTGCTGCTGTCGAGCGGCCCGATGGACGGCGCCCAGCTGCCGCCCGACACGGCCGTCTGGCTGGTCTGACGACGTGCCGCGGCCCCCGCCTCGGGTGAGGCGGGGGCCGCGTGCGACGGCCGGGTCAGCCGAGCTGCCGGGCAGCGGCGCGCGGGTCAGACCAGGAGCGGCAGCATGGAGTGACGGCGGCGGACCACCGCGCCGAACCGGGCGTCGATGCGCAGCCACGAGTCCGTGGCCGTGATGCGGACGTCGTCGCCGCCCAGGAAGCCCATGCCGGACAGCGCGAACAGGCACCGCATGGGCACCTTCACGTCCAGCCCGGAACCGCTCACCGTCAGCACGGTCTGGTCCAGCAGCGACGCGGGCGGCGTGCCGCGCGGGCCCGCGTTCTCCCGCGCCACCTCCACGCCCTTCTCCGCCAGCTCCGACACGACGCTGCCGGGCAGCCGGTCCACCGGCAGCCAGCCCGCCGACGGCGGCAGCGCCGACCGCCACATCATGTCCCGCGCCGGACCGGGGTCGACGGTCTCGCTGCGCACCACGGCCAGGCCGGTGAGCAGGTCGTTCGCGGACACCGTGACGTCGCCGGGCGTGATCTGCCCGGCCACCGTCCGGGTGGCCAGCGCGTCGAACGGGGTCGCGACCCAGGCGTCGACCAGGCCGCCCGACGCGCGGTTGCGCAGGCGCACCACCGCCTGGGCGTCCAGGCGCACGGCACGCGCGACGAACGCGCCGAGGTCGTCCCGCTCGGCGGGGTCGGCGAGGACCAACTCAGGCACCATTACCTCCGGCACGCCAGCCCGCGAGGAAGTCGCGCTCGGCTTCGAGGAGACGGCGCGGACGTCCGGCCGTCAGGTTGTACGGCACCATAAGGGTCTCCGCCGTCGCGACGACAGCGCTGCCCTCCCGGCGGCCGTCGCGGACCGCGTAGTCGAGCGTGAACGACGCCGACTTCAGCTCCCGCACCGACATCTCCACCACGATCTCGGCGCCGGTGAACACCAGCGGCGTCAGGTAGTCCACCACCAGCCGGGCCACCACGACGCCCTTCGCCATGTCCGGCACGCCGTGCCGCTCGGCTTCGGTGAACAGCAGGTCGATCCGCGCCTCTTCCAGCAACGTCACCGTGTTGGCGTGGTTGACGTGGCCGTAGGCGTCCATGTCCGACCAGCGCGGCCGCACACCCGTGACGAACACACCCAACTTGAACGCGCCTCCTGGTGTCGTTGCGGTGGCAGTGACCCTATCCACGTGCTACACCCAGGTTAAGTCGGGCTGGACATCGAGGAATCGGCCCAGGTCAGCGACCTCGTCGGCGATGTCGGGACGGTCGCCGAACGGGTGCACGGAGAACCGCGCGCCGTCCCGCCGCCACACCGCGACCACCCGGCCGTCCACCACGACGTGCGGGGTCACGAAGCCGCCGCCGGTCTGGACGAGCGGCACGTGCTCGGGCGCGAGCGCGGCGGACCGGTCGCGGTAGCCGAGCAGGTAGGGGTCGAAGTGGCCGAGCATGCGGACCGCGCCGCTCGGCTCGGCCGGTTCGTCGGCCACCTCGGGCAGGTCCCGGAGCCGCTTCTTCGGCAGGCCGCTCCACGCGGCGAAGTCGTCGGGCGTCGCGGGGCCGTAGGCACGCCGGTAGCGCCGCCACAGCTCGTCCACGCCGCGCGGCTCGACCTCGACGTCCAGCAGGCGGTAGGTGTCGTCGAGACCGCGGCACAGCACGCCGGAGTGGGCGGCGAACGCCAGCAGGTGCGCTGGCGCCTGCGACTTCGGGTCCAGGGCGATGCCGACTTCGGAGAGGCGGGCGACGACGTCGGCGCGGGCCAGCGGTTCGGTGAGGACTTTGCGGAGCGCGGGCAGCGCGCGTTCGCACAGCTCGTCGGTGAGGCCGAGCTGCTCGCGGCGACGCCGTCCGGCGGCGATGAACGTCGGCCCGAGGAGGTCCACCACCCACAGGTCGTCCTCGTGGAGCAGGTGGAGGGTGCCGCGCATGGCCCACGTGCGCACCAGAGGGCCGTCGAGGGACCGCACGCCCCTGGCGCGCGCCGCGAGCCGTGCCGCGGGGACGTCCTGCGCCTGCAGGGCGAAGACGGAGGCGAACAGGTCCGTCACGTCGGTCGCGGGGTGCGAGAGGCGTTGCGCGCGCATCCGCTGTGCCGACGCGGTCATCTCGGACGGGCGCCCGTCGACCCGCGCACCACCAGCTCGGGCTGGAACACGAACTCGGCGTGCGTGCCCGAGAAGGAGCTCACCGACGTGCCGCCGATCTCCTCCAGCAACGCGTGCACGGCGGCCTGCCCCATCGCCTCGACGGGCTGGCGGATCGTCGTCAGCGGCGGGTCGGCGAACACGATCAGCGGCGAGTCGTCGAAGCCGACCACCGACACGTCCCGCGGCACGGACAGGCCGCGCTGGCGGGCCGCCCGGATCGCGCCGAACGCCATCAGGTCGCTCCCGCACACGATTGCCGTGCAGCCGCGGTCCAGCAGGGCGTTGGCCGCCGCCTGCCCGCCCTCGACCGTGAACAGGGAGTGCTCCACCAGCTCGGCCGCCTGCGGGCGGGCGAGCGTGAAGCCCTCCACCATGCGCTGGGCGGGCACGAACCTCGGCGGGCCCACGGCCAGGCCGATCCGCTCGTGCCCCAGCTCCACCAGGTGCGAGACGGCGAGCCGGACGGCCACCCGGTTGTCCACCGACACGAACGGCGCGGACACCTGGTCGGTGTAGCCGTTGATCATGACGAACGGCACGCCGCGCCCGGCCAGCTTGACGTACCGGTCCTTGTCGGCGGTCGTGTCGGCGTGCAGGCCGGACACGAAGACGATGCCGGTGACGCCGCGGTCGACCAGCATCTCGGTCAGCTGGTCCTCGGTCGACCCGCCCGGTGTCTGCGTGCACAGCACCGGCGTGTAGCCGTCCCTGGTCAGCACCTGCTCGATGACCTGCGCGAACGCCGGGAAGATCGGGTTGTTCAACTCGGGGGTGATCAACCCGATCAACCCGGCGCTGCGCTGGCGGAGCCTGGGCGGCCGTTCGTAGCCGAGGACGTCCATCGCGGCCACCACGGCCTGGCGGGTGGCGGCGGAGACGCCCGGCTTGCCGTTGACCACCCGGCTGACCGTCGCCTCGCTCACGCCTGCCTGGGTCGCGATGTCACTGAGCCGCGCTGTCACACCGGGTGACTCTACGGGCGCGCGATCCACACGGTCGTGTCCGCCGGCACGAGGACGTCCCCGTCCTCGGTCGCACAACCACCCGAGGCGAGCACCACCTGCCCGTCCACGGCCACCCGTGCCACGTCCGGGCCGAAGTTCACCACGCACGTGAACCCGCCGCGGCGGAACGACAGCACGCCCTCCGGCGCGTCCAGCCACTCGACCTCGGAGCCCGCGCCCAGGTCCGGCTGCTCCCGCCGCACGCGCAGCGCGCCGCGGTACAGCTCCAGCACCGAGTTCGGGTCGCCCCGCTGCTCCTCGACGCTCAGCCCGGCCCAGTCCGCGGGCTGCGGCAGCCACGAGCCGCCGTCGCCGAAGCCGAACGACGGGCCGTCCGCCGTCCACGGGATCGGCACGCGGCAGCCGTCACGGCCCCGGTCGGTGCGGCCCGAGCGCTCCCACACCGGGTCCTGGAGCACGTCCTCCGGCAGGTCCAGCACCTCGGGCAGGCCCAGCTCCTCGCCCTGGTAGACGTACGCGCTGCCGGGCAGCGCCAGCATCAGCAGCGCGGCGGCCCGCGCCCGCGCCACGCTGCCGTACCGCGTCACGTGCCGCTGCACGTCGTGGTTGGACAGCACCCACGTGGTCGGCGCGGACACCGGCCTCATCGCGGCCAGCGAGTCGTCGATGACCTGCCTCAGGTCGGCGGCGTTCCACTCGGCGGTCAGGTAGTGGAAGTTGAACGCCTGGTGCAGCTCGTCGGCGCGCAGGTAGCGGGCGGTGCGCTCGGGGCTCGGCGTCCACGCCTCGGCCACGCCGATCCGGCTGCCGGGGTACGAGTCGAGCACCTTGCGCCAGTCGCGGTAGATCTCGTGCACGCCGTCCTGGTCGAAGAACGGCAGCGCCTCCGTGCCCAGGAGCTTCAGGTGGCCGGGCGTGCCCACGTCCGGCAGGCCGTCGGCCTTGACCATGCCGTGCGCGACGTCGATGCGGAAGCCGTCCACGCCGAGGTCGAGCCAGAAGCGGAGCACGTCCAGGAACTCGTCGCGGACCTCGGGCTGGTCCCAGTTCAGGTCCGGCTGCTCGGGCGCGAACAGGTGCAGGTACCACTGGCCGTCGGGGACCCGCGTCCACGCGGGGCCGCCGAAGACGGACTCCCAGTCGTTCGGCGGCTGGTCGCCGCGGCCGTCGCGGAAGTGGTAGCGGGCGCGCTCCGGCGAGCCGGGGGCGGCGGCGAGGGCCTGCCGGAACCACTCGTGCTGGTCGCTCGTGTGGTTCGGGACGAGGTCGACGATCACCTTGATGCCGAGGGCGTGCGCGTCGTCGACCAGCGCCTTGGCGTCGTCGTTGGTGCCGAACAGCGGGTCGACGGTCCGGTAGTCGGCCACGTCGTAGCCGCCGTCGGCCATCGGGGAGCGGTAGAACGGCGTGATCCACACCGCGTCCACGCCGAGGTCGGCGAGGTAGGGCAACCGGGAGCGGATGCCGGGCAGGTCACCGACGCCGTCGCCGTTGGAGTCGGCGAAGCTGCGCACGTAGACCTGGTAGATGACGGCATCGCGCCACCAGTCCTGCGTCATGGGGGTGTCCTTCCGGATCGGTTCCGCCGGAGGGCAATGAAATACTTTGCAAGTGTTTTCAGCAAGTCTGCCACCTGGTATGACCTAGGACACATCCCTGCCACCTAGGAGACACCGTGGTTTCCGCTAGTCGACGCGCTTTGGGCGCGATAGCCCTCCTGCTGTTCAGCCTTTTGGCGGTTCCGCAAAGTTTTGCAACGCCACCGTCCGCGAAGGACGTGACCGCGACCCTGTTCCAGTGGCCGTTCGCGCGAGTGGCTTCGGAGTGCACGAACGTCCTCGGGCCCCGCGGCTACGGGTTCGTCGAGGTGTCACCGGCCACCGAGCACATCCAGGGGTCCCAGTGGTGGACCTCGTACCAGCCCGTCAGCTACCGCATCGCCGGGCGCCTCGGCGACGAGGCCGCGTTCCGGAACATGGTCAACACCTGCCACGCGGCGGGCGTGAAGGTCATCGCGGACGCGGTGATCAACCACATGAGCGCCGGGTCCGGCACGGGCACCGGCGGCTCGTCCTACACCAAGTACAACTACCCCGGCATCTACAGCGACCCGGACTTCCACTCGTGCCGGTCGCACATCAGCGACTACCGCAACCGCGACAACGTGCAGAACTGCGAACTCGTCGGGCTGTCGGACCTCAACACCGGCAGCGACTACGTGCGCGGCCGGATCGCGTCGTACCTCAACCACCTGATCTCGCTCGGCGTGGACGGGTTCCGGATCGACGCGGCCAAGCACATGGCGGCGACCGACCTGTCGGCGATCAAGTCGCGGCTCAGCAACCCGAACGTGTTCTGGGTGCACGAGGTGATCTACGGCGCCGGCGAGGCCGTGCAGCCGGGTGAGTACACCGGGTCGGGCGACGTCGACGAGTTCCGGTACGCGTACGACATCAAGCGGATCTTCCAGAACGAGAACCTGGCGTACCTGAGCACGTTCGGCCAGTCGTGGGGCTACCTGCCGAGCGGGCAGGCGCGGTCGTTCGTGGACAACTGGGACACCGAGCGCAACGGGTCCACCCTGACGTACAAGGACGGGTCCACCTACACGTTGGCGAACGTGTTCATGCTGGCGTGGCCCTACGGCGCGCCGAACGTGTACTCGGGGTACGAGTTCACGAACCACGACGCCGGGCCGCCGTCCGGGTCCGAGTGCTACACCTCGGGGTGGAAGTGCCAGCACCGGTGGACGCAGATCGCGTCGATGGTCCAGTTCCGCAACGCCGTGGCCGGCACGTCCGTCGTCAACTGGTGGGACAACGGCGGCGACGCGATCGCGTTCGGCCGGGGGAACAAGGGGTTCGTGGCGATCAACCGCGAGGCGACGTCGTTGACGCGGACGTTCCAGACGTCCCTGCCGGCCGGCTCGTACTGCAACGTGCAGCGCGACGGGTGCGTGGCGGTCACCGTGGGGTCGAACGGCCAGTTCACGGCGACGTTGGGAGCCGGTGAGGCGGTGGCGCTGCACGTCGGCGCGCCGGCCGGCGGCAACCCGCCGCCGGCGGCGTCGGCGACGTTCGCGGTGAACGCGACGACGACGTTCGGGCAGACGATCCACGTGGTCGGCGACCACCCGTCGCTGGGTTCCTGGAACCCGGCCGCCGCGGTGCCCCTGTCGTCCGCGACCTACCCGACGTGGCGGGGGTCGGTGTCGCTGCCGGCCGGGACGACGTTCCACTACAAGTACATCCGGAAGGACTCCGGTGGCGCGGTGACGTGGGAGAGCGGCACCAACCGCTCCGCCACGTCACCCGTGACGCTGTCGGACACCTGGCGCAACTAGGCCCGGTCGGGACGCGGCTGTTCCGATTGTTCGGCGAGGGGCCGGCACGGTTCCCTCGCCGCAGGTCGGCCGGCGGTCCGGCAGGCCGGCCGCAGGTCGGCAAGGCGGACAGCCGGCGGCAGCCGGGGCGGACCGGCGGTGGGGGGGGAACCTGCGTGGTCCCGCACCCACCCCGCCGCTAACGGATCAGGCTGCGGACCTGGCGGGCGGCCACCGACAGCGTCGCCAGGTCCAGCTTGGTCACGCGGTTGATCTCCGCCAGCGCCGCACGGGCGCGGCTGAGGCGGGACGCGTTGGCCTGCTCCCACTTCACGATCTTCTCCGCCGGGGTGTCGCCCGGGTCGCCCGACCGCAGCACGTCGACCGTGATCGAGCGCAGCGACGAGTAGAAGTCGTCCCGCAACGCCAGCCGCGCCAGCGAGTGCCAGCGGTTCAGGCGTTCGAGGCTCGACACCGAGCTGAGCATCCGGTCCACGTCGAGGTGCTCCGACAGCGCGAAGTACAGCTCCGCCGTCTCCTCGTGCGTCCGCTCCTGCCCGACGGCCTGGCCTTCCTCGCGCTCGGCGAGCTCCGCCACCTCCGTCACGTCCAGCAGCCCGTAGGTGAACAGCAGCCCGGCGATCCGCCGCGCCAACTCCTCCGGCACGCCCCGCGACACGAGCCGCTCGACGTGCTCGAACACGGACTCCTTCTCGTGCCCCTGGAGCATGTCGATCGTGCGCGGCACGAGGGCTTGGACGACCGGGGCGAACCGGCTGATCGTCGACCCGACCGCCAGCGGCTGGGGGCGGTTGGTGAGCAGCCAGCGCGACGCGCGGTCCAGCAGGCGACGGGTTTCCAGCACCATGTCGTCCTGCACGTCGGTCGCCACGACGTTGTCCAGCGCCCGGATCTCCCGCCACAGCGACGGCAGGTCGTAGATCGCGGTCACGACGGTGTAGGCGCGCACGGCGTCCGTCGCCGACGCGCTGATCTCCTCGGCCAACCGGAACGCGTACGACACGCCGCCGCCGTCCACGACCTCGTTGACCAGCACCGTCGTGATGATCTCGCGGGACAGCGGGTGGTTGCCGATGGCGTCGGCGAACCGCTCGCGCAGCTCGCTTGGGAAGTAGTCGGGCAGCCGTCGCGCGAGCACGTCGATCGTCGGCAGGTCGCTCGCCAGCACCTCCTCCTTCAACGCCAGCTTGACGTGCGCGAGCAGCGTGGCCAGCTCCGGCGACGTGAGGCCGTCGCCCGCCTTCTCCAGCGCCTTGAACTCCGCGACGCTGGGCAGGCCTTCGAGGGTGCGGTCGAGCGCGCCGCGCTGTTCGAGGTCGGCGACGAGCCGCGCGTGCACCGACAGCATCGGCGCGGCGTGCGCGCGGGACACGCCGAGCACGGCGTTCTGCGAGTAGTTGTCGGCCAGCACGAGCCGGCCGACCTCGTCGGTCATCTGGCCGAGCAGCTCGTTGCGCCCGTCCTGGTCGAGCCTGCCCTCGCGGACCAGCTCGTCCAGCAGGATCTTGATGTTGACCTCGTGGTCGGAGCAGTCGACGCCGGCGGAGTTGTCCAGCGCGTCGGTGTTGACCTTGCCGCCGTGCCCGTCGGGTCCGCCGGCGCGGGCGAACTCGATCCGGCCGCGCTGGGTCAGCCCCAGGTTGCCGCCCTCGCCGACGACCTTCACGCGCAGGTCGGCGCCGTTGACGCGGATCGCGTCGTTGGCCTTGTCGCCGACCTCGGCGTGCGACTCGGCGCCCGCCTTGACGTACGTGCCGATGCCGCCGTTCCACAGCAGGTCGACCGGCGCCTGCAGGATCGCCTTCATCAACTCCGGCGGCGACAGCTTCACCACGCCCTCGGGCAGCCCCAGGGCCTCGCGGACCTGGTCGCTGACCGGGATCGACTTCGCCGACCGCGACCACACGCCGCCGCCCTCGCTGATCAGCGAGCGGTCGTAGTCGTCCCACGACGAGCGGGGCAGCTCGAACAGGCGCTTGCGCTCGGCGTACGACGGGGCCGCGACCGGGTTCGGGTCGATGAAGACGTGCCGGTGGTCGAACGCGGCCACGAGCCGGATGTGCTCGGACAGCAGCATGCCGTTGCCGAACACGTCGCCGGACATGTCGCCGACGCCGACGACGGTGAACTCCTGCGACTGGGTGTCGACGCCCAGCTCGCGGAAGTGCCGCTTCACGCTCTCCCACGCGCCCTTGGCCGTGATGCCCATGGCCTTGTGGTCGTAGCCGACCGAGCCGCCGGACGCGAACGCGTCGCCGAGCCAGAAGCCGTAGGACTTCGCGACCTCGTTGGCGATGTCGGAGAACGACGCCGTGCCCTTGTCCGCCGCCACCACCAGGTACGCGTCGTCGCCGTCGTGCCGGACGACCTGCGGCGCGGGCACGACCGCGCCGGCGCTCAGGTTGTCGGTCAGGTCCAGCAGGCCGGAGATGAACTGCCGGTAGCACGCGACGCCCTCGGCCGTGAACGCCTCGCGGTCCATCCCCGGGTCGCCCGTCGGGGCCGGCGGCTTCTTCACCACGAACCCGCCCTTCGCGCCGACCGGCACGATGACCGCGTTCTTCACCGCCTGCGCCTTCACCAGGCCCAGCACCTCGGTGCGGAAGTCCTCACGACGGTCGGACCAGCGCAGACCGCCGCGCGCCACCGGGCCGAACCGCAGGTGCACGCCTTCGAGCCGCGGCGAGTACACGAAGATCTCGAACCGGGGCCGCGGCTGCGGCAGGTCCGGGATCGCCTGCGGGTTCAGCTTCACGGCCAGGTACGGGCGCGGGTTGCCGTCGGCGTCGCGGACGAAGTAGTTCGTGCGCAGCGTGGCCTGCACCAACGTGAGGAAGCTGCGCAGGATGCGGTCCTCGTCCAGGCTGGTCACGGCGTCGATCAGCGCGGTGATCTCGTCGACCAGGTGCTCGGTGCGGCCCACGCGCTGGTCGTCGCTCAGCGCCGGGTCGAACCGCGCCTCGAACAGCCGCACCAGGGCCGTGGCGACCTCGGTGTGCGCGAGGACGGCGTCCTCGATGTAGTCCTGGCTGTACGTGGCGCCGGCCTGCCGCAGGTACTTGGCGTAGGCGCGCAGCATCGCGGCCTGCTGCCACGTGATGCCCGCCTTGAGCACGAGCGTGTTGAAGCCGTCGACCTCCGCCTCGCCGCGCCACGCGGCGGCGAACGCGTCCTGGAACCGGGTGCGCACCGACTCCAGGTCCTCGCCGGACAGCTTGTCGAGCGTGACCTGGTCGATGCGCAGGCCGAAGTCGTAGATCCAGCACTCCACGCCGTCGTCGCGGGTCAGCTCGTACGGGCGCTCGTCCACCACGACCACGCCCATGCGCTGCAACATCGGCAGCACGTCGGACAGCGTCAGCCGGGCTCCGACGAGGAACAGCTTGAACCGCCGCTCACCCGGCTCGGCGTCGCGCGGCACGTAGAAGGCCAGGTCCAGCTCGCCCGGGCCGAGGGCCGCGATGCGGCGGAAGTCCGCCAGGCCCTCGGCCGCGGTGAAGTCCTCCTTGTAGGCCTCCGGGAACGCGGCGGCGAACCGCTGGCCCTGCTCGGACGACGACTCCGCGCCCAGCCGGGTGCCGTGGTCGTCCAGCACCGCCTCCACCATGCGGTCGTCCCACGACCGGATCGCGTCGGCCAGCAGCTGCTGGATGTGGCCGGTGTCGGGCTCGACCTGGCGGGACGGGTCGGTGTGCACCATGAAGTGCACGCGGGCCAGCGCGGACTCGCCGACGCGGGCGCTGTACTCCAGGTTCAGGCCGCCGAGCTGGTCGATCAGCACTTCCTGCATGGCCAGGCACGACGTCGTCGTGTAGCGGTCGCGCGGCAGGTAGACCAGGCACGAGTAGAACCGGCCGTACGGGTCGCGGCGCAGGAACAGCCGCAGCCGGCGGCGCTCGGCGAGGGCGATCACGCCCGTGACGGTCTGGTAGAGCGTGTCCGTGTCGACCGAGAACAGCTCGGTGCGCGGGTAGTTCTGGATCACCTCCAGCATCCGCTGGCCCGAGTACGAGTGCAGCGGGAAGCCGGCGCGGTGGATGACGTCGCGGACCCGGCGCTCGATGGCCGGGATGTCCAGCACATCCTCGTGCAGGGCGGTGGTCGAGAAGACGCCGAGGAACCGGTGCTCGCCGGTGACGTTGCCGTCCGCGTCGAACGTCTTCACCCCGACGTAGTACGGATAGACCGACCGGTGGACGCTCGACTGGGCACTGGCCTGGGTCAGCACCAGCAGTTCGGGTGACAGCGCCTGGGCGCCCGCGTCCGGGCCGGCGGTGAGGCTGCGCGCCGCGAGGCTGTCCTGTCTGAGCACGCCCAGACCACTCGCGAGGACCGCGCGCAGCGCCGGTTCGCCGCCGGTCGACGGGTCGTCGCGGACCAGCTCGTACTGGCGGTAGCCGAGGAACGTGAAGTGGTCGTCGGCGAGCCAGCGCAGCAGCTTCGCGCCGTCCAGCACCTCGTGCTCGGGCAGCGGCGGCGGGCTCTTCTCCAGCTCCTCGGCCAGGTGGAGGGCCGTGCCGGTCATCTTGTCGGTGTCCTCGACGACCTCGCGGACGTCGTTCAGGACGGTGTGCAGCTTGGTTTCCAGCTCCCGCGCCCGACCGGGGTCGGTCAGCAGGTCCACCTCGATGTACATCCACGACTCGGCCAGCGCGTCGCCCGGCGGGTCGGCCGGGTCGGCGGTCGGCAGGACCTCCAGGAGCGCCCCCGTCACCAGGTCCCGGCGCACCACCACGATCGGGTGCACCACCCGCTGCACCTGCACGCCGCCGCGCGTCAGCTCGGACGCCACCGAGTCGACCAGGTACGGCATGTCGTCCGTGACGACCTGCACCACCGTGGCCGGGCACGTCCAGCCGTCGTCCCCGCGAGTCGGGTTGAGGATGCGCACCACCGGACGACCAGGCACCCGGGTCTCGGCGAGCTGGTAGTTCGAGCGCACCGCGCCCACCAGGTCCACCGGGTCGTCGTCGTTGACTTCCTCGGCGGGGACGTGGCGGTAGTACAGGCGGATCAGGTCGGCGAGCTCGGGGGCGTTGGCGGCGGCCCGTTCGATCAATTCGTCACGGGCTTGTTCGGGACTGGCCGTGCTGGCCGCGCCGGCGGTGTGCCGGGCGGCTTGCTCGGGTCGGGACGGGACTCCAGTCGAGGTCATGTTCAGGCGACTCCACGCTATCCGGTACCTCTGTGTACCGGGTCCGCGCACCACTTAACCAGACGCCAGGAACCGGTTCGCCACAACCCTCTCACTGAATCGAGCCACTTGCAGGGAAAGTGGGAAAACGCTGTGACAGAAGGTATTTCCCGCTTTGTTACCCGCGGGAAACCTTATTAGAACCTCAAATCATTTCATTCGGGAAGTGTCCACGTGTCGAACCGGGGCCTCGGGTCGACGCGCTGGATCGGCGCGGTCGTCTCGGTGTCCGACTCCGGGGCGGCCCGGTGCGCCTGGGTCTGCGTCTGCGTCGGCGTCGGCGCCTGGGTCTGGGTGTAGGCCTGGGCCTGCGGCTCGACGGGCGTGATCGGCACGGTGTCCTCGTCGAACCGGCCGGCGGCCTCGTCCTCGCGCCGGGCGTCCTCGTAGGCGACGAGGGCTTCGGCGAGGAGTTCGGCCAGGCTCAGGTCGCTCTTGTGCCGGCGCGAGGCGCGCGTGGCGCTGGGCGACTCGGACGTCGGCGGGGGCGTCGGTTCGACGATGGCCGGGAGGTCGATCGTCTTGCCGCCCACCACGACCGCCGTGACGAACGGCTCCTTGGTCTCGTCCACGGGGCCGGGGCCGTCCGCGACGGCGACGCCCTTGGCGCCTTCCTCTGCCGCCGTGACCTTCGGTCCCTCGACCTGGGGCTCCTCGGCCTTCGGTTCCTCGGCCCCGGTTCGCTCGGCAGGGCGTCGAGGGGCGCTGTCCGGCACGTCGTCGTGCTCGACGTCCGCCGCGCTGAGGAACCCGCTCGGCGCGAACCGCGCCGGCGGAGGCGGGGGCACCGCGTCGAGGGACGACGGGTTCGCCGGGACCGGGTCGGGGATCGGCACGGTCGGGACCTGGTCGGGTTCGGTGACCGGCGGCACCTGCTCCGGCTCGGGCTGTGGCGTCGGGACAGGCGTCGGGGCGGGCGTCGGGGCGGGCGTCGGCGCAGGCTCACGCTCCGGCGACGTCGACCCGGGCACCGTCTCGGCGGGAACCTCCGGCCGCTCCGCGGCCGCCACCTCGACGACCGGTTCCGGCTCGCGCACCGGCCGCACCTCGGCAACCGGCTCCGCCACGGCGTCGGGCCGGGTCTCCGACTCGGCCTCCTCCACCGCTTCGGGCACCGGTTCCGGTTCCGGCTGCGGTTCCGGCAGGGCTTCCGACACCGGTTCGGGCGCGGGCGAGGGCACCAACATCGGGAAGTCGGCGAAGGACGTCGCGAAGTCGGGAACGGGCGGCTTCGGGTAGTCGGGCGGATCGGGGACGCGGGCGGTGGGGATCACGGGCCCCTTGACGAAGGCGGCGCCGAGTCCGACCGGCGGCTCGTCGTCACGGATCGCGGGCTGGACCATCGTCGGCGAGTCGAACATGTCCACGGACGGCTGCTCGACCTTCAGGTGCGGCGGGGCTTCCACGCGCCACTTCACCGTTTCGGGTTCCGGCTCACCCTCCGGACCGCGCACGTCGTCAGCCGCGGTCTCGTCAGCCCCGGTCTCGGCCGCAGCCTCGATCTCGGCCGGAGCCTCGCCACCAGCCTCGCCGACGACCTCGGGGCTCTCGACCGGGACTTCGGCTGCCGTGGTCTGCTCGTCGTCGTCGCGAGCACGCCGCCGACCACCGACACGCTGCGAACCGAGGAGGCCGGCGGCCTTCAAGACGTCCAGCACGTTGGGATCGGAAGCCTGCTCGCCGGAGGGCCGCTCGCCGTCGTCCTCGGAGTCCTCCCGGGCCCGCCGACGCCCACTGCGCACCGCACCGGCAGCCGCGATCAACCCCGCCGCCGGAACACTCCGCTCGCCCGCAGGACCGCTGTCCGCGTCCGACTCGGCACTGGGCCAGCCACCACTCACGCCGCCGTCGCCGGCTGCCTGCCCGGCAGCGCTGCCGCCGGCAGTGTCACCGCCAGCGGGGCTGCCGGCATCCGCGCTGTTGACGTGGCTTCCGGACGACAGCGCCGATGCCTGCTGGGCAACGATGCCGGCGGCCGGGCCGCCCGGATCGGTCGACGCGTGCCGAGTCGTCCCGACGTCGGAGCCACCCAGTCCTGTCGACGCCTGCTGAGCCGCGCTGACGGAGCCGGCATCGGCGGGCCGGCCGGCGGTCGCCGCGAGGCGGGGCCGCTGGGGCTCGGGCCGCTGGGGCTCGCCGTCGCCGTGGGCCGGGCCGGCCGCGTGGCCGCCAAGGGCTTCGGCACCGGTCGGCTGGGCGGTTTGGCTACTGGGACCGGGGAAAGCCGCACCGGCCGAAGGGCTCGCAGCGGGCGTGGGGCGGATCTGGTCGATGTTGCTCAGCGCACTGCCACCGGTCTGGATGGAGCTGAAGGCATCCGGGGCCGGCGGGATGGGTGCGGCGGCAGCGGCGGCCAGGTTGGGGATGCCCGGAGTGCTGTCCGGGAACCGCGGAGTGCCGACGGCTTCGGTCGAGGGCGACCCGGTAGGCGCGGTGGGCGCGGTCGAAGTCGGCGTGGTCGCGGCGGTAGGCGCGGTCGAGGCGGTAGGCGCGGTGGGGGTCGGCGCGGTCGCGGCGGTAGACGCCGTCAAAGCAGCGTGCGCGGTCGAGGCGGTGTGCGTGGTGGGAGTCGGCGCGATCGAGGCGGCGGGCGCGGTCGATGCGGGCGGGGTGGCGGGCGTGCTGGGGGTGGTGGGCGCGCTCAGGCCGGGCTGCGCGGCTGCGGGCTTGGCTTCGACGCTTCGCGCGTGTTCCGGGCGTCCCTGCGCGGTGGACGGCGGGGTCGTCGTTCCCGGTTCCGGCGCTCGGCGGCGACCTCCCGGCGCGGCCTTCGCCTCGCCTTCCGCGTCACCGAACGGCTGCACCAGGCGCCAGCGGTCGGCGGCGTGGGCCCTGGCGGCCGAGACGCCGTCCACGGTCATGTCCTCCGCCGCACGGCGGGAGCGCTTCACCCGGACGCCCTCGTTGCGGTGCAGTTGGGCCGGGCGCCACTGGCGCAGTTGCTGCTTCGCCTCCGGCGCCACGTCGACCTCGGGCGTGGCGGGCATCGGCTGGGAGGCCGGCGTGGTGTGGGGGGTGGTCGGGGTGCCGTTGCGGAGCAGGGCCGCCAGTTCGTCGTGCAGGCCGCCGGCCGGGCGGCGGTGCACGCCGGAGAACTCGGCGGCGAGTCTGGCGCGGACGGCGTAGACGGCTCTGGCACGCCTGCGCTCGGCCGCGTGGGCGGAGCGCAGGTCGGCGAGGGCCTCCGCGAGGTTGCCCGCGACCTCGTGGACGTGCGCGAGCGCCAGCAGGCTCTCCGCCAGCAGGATGTCCAACTGGTGCCGCTCGGCGCTGTCGGCGGCGTCGCGGAGCAGGTCGCGGGCCTGGTCGACGCGGCCGGACGGCAGGTGCACGCGGGTCGCCAGGGCCAGGCGCAGCCACCCGGTGGTCGCCGCGGACGGCGCGCGCACCGGGCGTTCGAGGAGCGGGGTGCCCGCCTCGGACGCCTCGCCCGGCTTGTTCGAGTCGAGCAGGGCGCAGACCAGCTCCACCGTGAGCCTGCCCCGGACCTGCCCGTTGTCCGACTCCGGCTCCTTGAGCCGGTCCAGCAGGGCCAGGCCGTCACGGCACGACGCGATCGCCGCGGGCAGGTCGCCCCAGCGGCGGTGCTGGCCCGCGGCGGCCGCGCGGAGCAGGCCGCGGTGCAGGAGCGTCGTGTCGTGGTCGAGCAGCGGGTCGGCTTGGAAGAGGCCGTCCGCCTCGTCCAACGCCCCGGCCAGGGCCGCGCCGCGGCCCACCGAGACCAGGCACTCGGCGGCTTGGACGAGCGCCGCCGCCCGGAGACCCGGTGGGACGTCCTCCGCCTCCAGGACGGGGCGGACGGCGGCGAAGCCCGTCAGGGGCGCGCCGACCGACCTGGCGCTGTCGGCCAGCTCGACCCGCAGCCGCCAGGCCGTTTCCCGCTCGGTCGCGGCCTCGGCCGCTTTCAGGGCGTCCAGCGCCCGGTCCGCGGTCCGGACACCCCGACCCATGCGGTTGCTCGCGAAGACCACCAGGGCCTCCGCGCGCAACCGGTCGGCCTCGTCACGGCGGGCGGAGGCGAGCGCGACCGCACGCTCGCCCAGCACCAGAGCAAGCTCCGGTGCCCGCCAACGCAGCCGCCAGGCGGGCACGACCAGCGTGCTCACCTCGACGTCCGCCTGCGCCTCGCCCCTCGCCGCCACGATGTAGGTACCCGGCTCTCAGTCCCGTGTGAGCTTGCGGTAGGTCACGCGGTGCGGCCTCGCCGCCTCCGCGCCGAGGCGCTCGACCTTGTTCTTCTCGTAGCCCTCGAAGTTGCCCTCGAACCAGTACCACTGCGACGGGTTCTCGTCCGTGCCCTCCCACGCCAGGATGTGCGTGGCGACGCGGTCGAGGAACCACCGGTCGTGCGAGATGACCACGGCGCAGCCGGGGAACTGCTCCAGCGCGTTCTCCAGCGAGCCCAGGGTCTCGACGTCCAGGTCGTTCGTCGGCTCGTCCAGCAGGATCAGGTTGCCACCCTGCTTGAGCGTCAGCGCCAGGTTCAGCCGGTTGCGCTCGCCACCGGAGAGCACGCCCGCCGGCTTCTGCTGGTCCGGGCCCTTGAAGCCGAACGCGCTGACGTACGCCCGCGACGGCATCTCGACGTTGCCGACGTGGATGTAGTCGAGGCCGTCGGAGACGACCTCCCACACGTTCTTCTTCGGGTCGATGCCCGCGCGGTTCTGGTCGACGTACGACAGCTTGACCGTCTCGCCGATGCGGACGACGCCCGAGTCGGGCTGCTCCAGACCGACGATGGTCTTGAACAGCGTCGTCTTGCCCACGCCGTTCGGACCGATGACGCCGACGATGCCGTTGCGCGGGAGGCTGAACGACAGGCCGTCGATCAGCACCCGGTCGCCGAAGCCCTTCTTCAGGTTGTCGACCTCGACCACGACGTTGCCCAGGCGCGGGCCCGGCGGGATCTGGATCTCCTCGAAGTCGAGCTTGCGGGTCTTCTCGGCCTCCGCGGCCATCTCCTCGTAGCGGCCGAGGCGGGCCTTGGACTTGGCCTGGCGGGCCTTGGCGCCCGACCGGACCCAGTCCAGCTCGTCCTTCAGGCGCTTCTGGAGCTTCTGGTCCTTCTTGCCCTGGACGGCGAGCCGCTCGGCCTTCTTCTCCAGGTAGGTGGAGTAGTTGCCCTCGTACGGGTGGGCACGGCCGCGGTCCAGCTCCAGGATCCACTCGGCGAGGTTGTCGAGGAAGTACCGGTCGTGCGTGACGGCCAGGACCGCGCCCGCGTACTGCGCCAGGTGCTGCTCCAGC
This sequence comes from Saccharothrix hoggarensis, assembly GCF_042678885.1. Classification (GTDB taxonomy): domain Bacteria; phylum Actinomycetota; class Actinomycetes; order Mycobacteriales; family Pseudonocardiaceae; genus Actinosynnema; species Actinosynnema hoggarensis. The sequence goes on along the minus strand of NZ_JBHTLK010000003.1, from coordinate 8,656 downwards.
CACAGGACGCTCTCCGCGTCCAGGTGGTTGGTGGGCTCGTCGAGGAGCAGCAGGTCCGGCTTGCTCAGCAGCAGCTTGCAGAGGGCGACCCGGCGGCGCTCGCCACCGGAGAGGGTCTTGACGTCGGCGTCCGGCGGCGGGCAGCGGAGGGCGTCCATCGCCTGCTCCAGCTGGGAGTCGAGGTCCCACGCGTTCGCGTGGTCCAGCTCCTCCTGGAGCTGGCCCATCTCCTCCATCAGCTCGTCGGAGTAGTCGACGGCCATCTTCTCGGCGATCTCGTTGAAGCGGTCGAGCTTCACCTTGATCTCGCCGAGGCCTTCCTGGACGTTGCCCAGGACGGTCTTCTCCTCGTTGAGCGGCGGCTCCTGCTGGAGGATGCCGACCGTGTAGCCGGGCGAGAGGAAGGCCTCGCCGTTGCCCGGTGTGTCCAGGCCGGCCATGATCTTCAGCACGCTCGACTTGCCGGCGCCGTTCGGACCGACAACGCCGATCTTCGCACCGGGGAGGAACATGATGGTGACGTCATCCAGGATGACTTTGTCCCCGTGCGCCTTGCGCACCTTCTTCATGGTGTAGACGTACTCGGCCATGCCCGCGATCGTAGAGCGGTGCCGATCGGGCCCGAACCTCGGACGCCGGCAACGGACGTGAGGACAACGCAGAGTTTACGCGATCGTGGGTCACCCACACCTGTCACACGGCCTGAGCGAGCGCCTGGCGCAACCCTGCGACCAGCGACTCCGACCGGATGCGCGAACTCGTAGCGCTGTCAACCCCGGTGCCTGCGTCCGGACCCGCCCCCTGGCGCCGGCCCGACGACCTCCCCCCTCCACGCTCGCAAACGGCGACGACTGCCCGCGCATTGTCCGTCCGGATGACGTGATCGGAACCCCTTGTACCCCGATCGGCGCAGAACCACTTCGGACGAGCCCTTCGGCCACCCGGCTGCCCGCCACAGGTGGTGCTCGACCGGCACCCGGCCAGTACCCCGGTCGACACCGATCGGTACCCACGTCGGCACCTCGCCAGGCCCAGCCATCAACGCTCCGACGGCAACGGCCCATCGCTGCCAAGACCACCCGCCGAGGGCAGTGACGGGAGGCAGCAGTGGTGCCGGTCCTGGTGGCGGGTGGCCGTGCCGGGTGAGGGTGCCGGGGTGGTGGCCCACCACCCCGGCACGGTCGGCACGTTGCCGCCGAGGCCGACGCGGCCCTGGGCGGCAGGAGTCGTGGTGGGTTAGAACGGCACTCCGGTTGCCTCCTTGGGTGACGGCCGATCCGTCGGCGCGGTGGGCGGCGGGTCGTCGCCCCGGCGGGGGGCGACGATTTCCGGCGCCACGAAGTCCGGGGCGGTCGGGCCGGGGGCCGGGGGCTCGGGCGGGGCCTGGTCGGGGGCGGCTCGGGCTTCTACGGCGTCCGGCACGAGCCTGGTGCGCACCGGGGTGGCTGTGCAGAGGGCCAGGTTCGGGCCGATCGCGGTGGCCTCGACCTCGACCACCTGGCGGACGGAGCCCTCGTACTCGACGTCCTTGATCAGGAGGCGACCGGTGACGACTATCGGGTCGCCCTTGTTCAGCGACGCATTCGCGTTGTCCGCGAGCATGCGCCAGCAGGTGACCGACAGGAGCATCTTGGCGCCGTCGCTCCACGTGCGCTGCTCCTTGTCCCACACCCGCTCAGTGGTGAACAGGCGGAACCCCGCGCGGCTGAACCCGGCGCCGACCTTGGTGTGGGTGACCTTGCTCGCGACGTTGCCGCAGAGGGTGACGCGAGTCTCGTTGTACGCCATGACCGCCTCCTGACGGGATTGCTGTTAGACCAAGGTTGCCGAGCGGATTGGGTCGGGGACAGGGCCGATTCCGGATCTGTGGACAACTTCAGGGCCTTGGCGGATGTCATGGACCACCAAGTGAGTGAGTCCTCACTCGTTGACATGAGTGAGGACTCACTCATAAGCTGGCACCATGCCCGAGGACACCACCCAACGCCGTCGGCGCGCGCCCGCGATGAGCCCCGAGGACCGCCGCGAGGCGATCGTCGCGGCTACCGTCCCGCTGCTCTTCGCCCACGGCGCCAACGTGACGACCAGCCAGATCGCCAAGGCGGCCGGCATCGCGGAGGGCACGGTCTTCCGGGCGTTCAAGGACAAGCAGGAGCTGATCCACACCTGCGTGCGCAGCGTCCTGGCGGTCGACAGCGAGCTGGAACTCATCGAGCAGGCCAGGCGGGCGAAGACGCTGCCCGACCGCCTCTCCTGGGCGATCAGCGCCGTGTCGAGCTACCTGGACCGGATGTGGCAGCTGGTCAGCGTCCTGCGCGACTCGGGCTACGACCCGCACGGCGAGCGCGAGCACAAGGGGCCGCCGGCCGAGATGCAGCGCATCTCCGAGCAGGTCGCGTCGCTGTTCGGCCCGGACGACGACCTCCGCGTCGACCCGTCCCTCGCCGCACGCCTGCTGCTCGGGCTCGTCTTCACCAACCGCATGCAGGGCAAGGGGTTCGGCGACTCCACCGCCGACACCGACCAGCTCGTCGAGCTGTTCCTGCACGGCGTGCTGAGGGGAAACGCAGTGGACGAGGGGGAACGGTGAACGACCTGATGATCGAAGCGACGGACGTCGGCAAGGCGTTCGGCGCGCAGAAGGCGCTGGACGGGGTGAGCGTCGCGGTGCCGAAGGGCACCGTGCTCGGCCTACTGGGCCACAACGGCGCGGGCAAGACGACGCTGGTCAACGTGCTGACGACCATGCTGCCGCCGGACTCGGGCAGCGCGAAGGTCGCCGGGTACGACGTCGTCGGGCAGGCGCACCAGGTGCGCAGCCGGATCGGCCTGACCGGCCAGTTCGCCGCCGTGGACGAGCAGCTGTCCGGCCTGGACAACCTGGTCCTGATCGCCCGGCTCCTGGGCGCGAGCCCGCGCGAGGCCAGGGCCAGGGGCACGGAGCTGCTGGACCTGTTCGGGCTGGCGGACGCGGCGAAGCGGCCGTCCCGCACCTACTCCGGGGGCATGCGGCGACGCCTCGACCTGGCGGCGAGCCTGGTCGGCCACCCCGAGGTGATCTTCCTGGACGAGCCGACGACGGGCCTGGACCCGGCCAGCAGGCTCGGCCTGTGGGAGATCGTGGAGGGCCTGGTCACGGACGGCACCACGGTCCTGCTCACCACGCAGTACCTCGACGAGGCCGACCGCCTCGCGGACTCGATCACCGTGCTGGCCCAGGGCAGGGTCGTCGCCTCGGGCACGAGCGCGGAGCTGAAGGCGCAGGTCGGCCGGCGCACGGTCACCGTGACGCTGGCGGACGCGGCGGACGTCCCGAAGGCCGGCGAAGCCCTCGAACGGGCCGGTCTGCAGCCCGTGTCGGCGGAGAACACGCTCACCGCGCCCGTCACGTCGTCGCGCGAGATCGCCACGGTGGTCCGCGCGCTGGACGAGGTCGGGCTGGAGGCCACCGAGCTCGCCCTCGGCGAGCCCACGCTGGACGACGTCTACCTCACCCTCGCGCAGCACGCGGCCTGAACAGGAGCCCCGGATGACCGCCACCCTCACCTCCGCGCCGCAGACCAGGTGGCGCGGCACGGACTTCGGCACGCAGGTGCTCGTGCTGACCCAGCGATCGCTGCGCACGCTCGTCAGCGACCCCCGCATGATCGTGTTCAGCGTCCTGCAACCGCTGATCATGCTGACGTTGTTCAGCCAGATTTTCGCCGGCATCGCGCAGACGCCCGGCTTCCCGCAGGGCGTCGCCTACATCGACTTCCTGATGCCCGCGATCCTGGTCAACACGGCCATGCAGTCCGCGCTGCAGGCCGGCGTCGGCCTGGTCACGGACATGAAGAACGGCGTGCTGGCCCGGTTCCGCTCGCTGCCGATCCGGCTGGGCTCGGTGCTGGTCGCGCGCAGCCTGTCCGACCTGGTCCGCACGGCGTCGCAGCTGTTGCTGATGCTGGTGTTCGCGGTCGTCGTCTTCGGCTTCTCCCCCGCGGGCGGGTTCGTGGGCGTCATGGCCGCGCTCGCGCTGGCGCTGGCCGTCGGCTGGGGCATCGGCTGGATCTTCCTGGCCATCGCCGCCTGGCTGCGCAACGCCGAGCTCATGCAGACCGTCGGCTTCCTGGCCATGTTCCCGCTGATGTTCGCGTCCAGCGCGTACGTGCCGATCAGCGGCCTGCCGGGCTGGCTGCAGGCGGTCGCGAACGTCAACCCGTTGACGTTCGCGGTGGACGCGGCGCGCGCCCTGGCGCTCGACCACCCCGTGACGGGCGTGGTGGGCGCGCTGGTCACCAGTGCCGCGCTCGCCGCGGTGGGCTGGGTGGCGGCCGTGCGCGGCTACCGCCGTCCGCTGTGAGCCGTCCCGCACTGAGCTGTCCCGCAGCGAGTCGTCCCGGTGAGCGGGGCTAGTCCTTGCCGGACATCTTCCGCAGCATCGCGTTGTACGCGGCGAGGTCCGCGTCACCGTCCGCGTCCGCCCGCCGGTCCGCCCGGCGGGCGTCGCGGCTGTCCGAACGGGCCCACTGCACCAGCAGCGCCACCATCACCACGATCAGCGGCACCTCCCCCGCCGCCCACGCGATGCCGCCGCCCAACCGCTGGTCCTCCAGCTGCGACGTCACCCACGGCAGGCCGAGCGAGCGGTAGAAGTTGTCGCCGATCACGGTCTGCGAACTCATCAGCACGATCCCGAAGAACGCGTGGAACGGGATCGAGGCGAACAGCAGGCCGAGCCGGCCGAGCGGGGGCAGCCGGTTCGGCGCCGGGTCGATGCCGATCACCGGCCAGTAGAACGCGTAGCCGACCAGGATGAAGTGCGCGTTCATCGCCAGGTGGGCCCAGTGGTAGTCCAGCGCCGCGTCGAACAGCCCCGAGAAGTACAGGCCGTAGAACGAGCCGACGAACAGCGCCAGCGCCACGAGCGGGTTCGTCAGCAGCCTGGCCACGGGCGAGTGCACGAACGCCAGCAGCCACTCGCGCGGACCGGGCGGGTTGCCCTTGCCCGCGGTCGGCAACGCGCGCAGCGCCAACGTCACCGGACCGCCCAGCACCAGCAGGATCGGCGCGAGCATGGACAGCAGCATGTGCGCTTCCATGTGGATGGAGAACATCGCGGGCGCGTACCGGCCGAGGCCCGACGACGTGGCGAACACCACGGTCAGGCAGCCCGCGACCCATGCCGCGGTGCGGCCGACCGGCCACGCGTCACCGCGCTTGCGCAACCGCCGCACGCCCAGCACGTACACCGCGGCCAGGACGAGGAAGAGCGCGCCGAAGATCAGGTCGAACCGCCAGTCGAACAGCAGGCGGGACCACGTGGGCGCGCCGAACAGGTCGTAGCCGATGCGCAACTCCACCGTGCTCGGCAGCACCCGGCCCTCGACCGGCGGAGGCGTGCGGCTCAGCGCGGCGGCCAGGCCGATCGTGACGAACATCAGCAGGACCTCGACGCCCGCGAGCCTCAGCAGCGCGTGCCCGGAGCCCGTGGCGACGACCTGCTTCACGCCCTTCTCGCGCTGGAAGTACCCGACCACGCCCAGGACGACCAGAGCGAGCGTCTTGCCCAGCACCAGCAGGCCGTAGTCGCTGGCGAACAGCTGGTCGAACGGCAGCCGCACCCAGGCGTTGATCACGCCGGAGGCGGCCATCACGATCCAGCAGACCAGCGCCAGCTTGGAGAACCGGGTCGTCGCCAGCGCCAGGTGAGCGCCGCCGCGCCGGCCGTGCGCCAGCAGCGCGATCAGTCCGCCGACCCACAACGCCGCCGCGATCAGGTGGTACAGCAGGCTGTTCGTGGCGACGTCGTGCGAGCCGCCGCCCGACGAGTGACCCGTCACCGCCACCGGGACCAGCGCGAACACGGCCACGAAGAACAGCGTCGCGGTCCAGCCCCACGACAGCACGAGGCGGCAGCCCAACGCGAGCAGCGCCACCACCACCGCGGTGATCATCCACGCCTTGGCCTGCTCCACCAGGCCCGCGACCTGGAACAACACCGCCGGGTCCAGCATCACCGCCACCGGCTGGCCCAGCGCGTCGGCCACCGTGAACGGCACCGACAGCACGGCGCCCAGCGTCCACACGAGCGCCGCCCAGCCCGCCGTGCGCAGGGCCGCGTATCCGTCGGCGGCCAGGGTGCCGTTGCCCTGCGGCGGCACCAGGAACGCCGCCAGCAGCAGCGAGCCGATGGTCAGCACGGCCGCCGACTCGGTCAGCACGCGCACGACGATCAGCCCCGCGCGGTCGGCGCCGGTGGCGGTGAGCAGGCCCGCGGCGACCAGCGCGGCCGTCGTCGTGCCGACGAGCAGCAGGGGGATCAGACCGGTGCGCTGGGTGCGGGTGGGCGCTTCAGTGGGCACGCCACGAGCGTAGGCGGCGCGGCGGCGGTGCGACCAACCGCCGGACGTGCGCAGATCACACCCACTACCGTTGCCGGACGTGACCGGTTCCCGCGCGCTGCTCCCGATGGCCCTCGCCCTGCTGCTGGCGGCCGGGTGCAGCTACACCGTCAACGGCGACGCGCTGCCCCAGGCCGAGTTCACCACGCAGGCTCCGACGACCACGCGCACCTCCTCGCCGAAGGGCGCGCCGAAGATCGCCAAGCCGCGCACGGTCGTGGGCGTGGAGCCGTGCAAGCTGCTCACCGCCGACGACCTGAAGGCCATCGGGCCGTACAAGAAGGACCCCCGGCGCGCGGACGACCAGATCCAGGAGTCGTGCCAGTACGTGCTGGACGACGGCTCGCCCGCCGGGCGGACCGTGGTCGCCGCGCTCTACCAGAAGTACGAGCAGGTGCAGTCGCGGCAGGCCAAGGGGCACGAGGTGGTCGTGGACGGCCACTCGACGTGGGTGCTGTGCGACCTGTCCGGCAGCGAGATGGCGTGCACGGCGACCCTCGCCGTCAACGCCAACCGGAGCGTCCTGATCGCGATGGCACAGCCCTCCGGCGTGCCCGACCAGATGCTGGCGGCCATGCAGCCGCTGCTCAAAGCGGCGTTGAGCAGGCTTCCCGCGGCGTGAGCTCACGGGCGCGGGACCGCCGCGCCAGCAGCACCACCGGCACCATCAGCGCGATCACCACCGCGACGACGCCCAGCGACACCGACAGGTTGCTCGCGTGCGCGATGCCGCCGACCATCGGCGGGCCGAGCAGGAAACCGGTGTAGGCGACCGTCGTCACCAGGCCGATCTCGCGCTCGCCGCCGGTGCCGTCCGCGCGCCTGCCCGCGTCGCCGGCCAGGTCCATGATCACCGGGAACGCGAAGGCGAGGCCGAGGCCCGCGAGCGCGAAGCCGACGTACCCGGAGGCTGCCACCGGGACGAGCACGGCCAGCGCCAGGCCCGCCGCCGCCACCAGCGCACCGCCCACGAGCAGCCGGTACGGGCCGAGGCGGCGTTGGGCGGGCTCGCCGAGCAGCCGCGCGGCGGCCATCGCGATGGAGAACCCGGCGTAGGCGGCGGCAGCGGCGGCCTCGCTCAGACCGCGCTCCTTGACGAAGAACAGCGCCGACCAGTCGGCCGTGGCGCCCTCCGCGATCGCGGAGAACAACGTGACGACCGCGAGCAGCCACAGGAACGGGCGCTTGAGGACCGGCCGGTTGTCCTTCGGCGCGTCGGCCGTCTCGCCGGTCGCGCCCGGAACGGCCCTGATCACCCACGCCAGCGCGACCGCGCCGATCACGGCGGTGGTCACCAGGTGGCGGGTGAGGCCCCAGCCCACGCTCGCCGCGGCCGCCGCGCCCAGCGAGCCGACCAGGCCGCCGACGCTGAAGCCCGCGTGGAACTGGGGCATCAGCGGCCGGTCGAGAGCGCGGGTGACGGCCACCGCGGCGACGTTCATGCCGACGTCCAGCGACGCGCCGCACGCGCCCAGCACGAACAGGTTCAGCCCGAGGTGCAGCGGCGAGCCCGCGAACGCCAGGGCGGGCACGCCCACCACCGTGACGGCCGACCCGACGACGATGAGCTTCCGCGCGCCCACCCGCGCGCACATGCGGGCCGCGAACGGCGCCGTCAGCGCCAGGCCGAGGCTCGCTCCCAGCAACGCCAGGCCGAGCGTGGCCTCCGTGGCGCCGACCTGGGTGGCGACCGCGGGCATGCGCGCCGCCCAGGAGAGGAAGAGCGCCCCGTTGAACAGGAACACCGTGAACACGGCGAGGCGTGGCGTGGGCATGTCCCGAGTGTGGCTGAAGCGCTTCAGAACGTCCAACCGATTACCTGGTTACGCTCATCACGTGGACCGCCCTCGCAAGCCGACGCTCGACACGGTGGCCGGCGCGGTCGGCGTGTCGCGCGCCACGGTGTCCAACGCCTACAACCGGCCGGACCAGCTGTCCGCCGCGCTGCGCGAGCGAATCCTGGAGACGGCCGCGTCGCTCGGGTACGCGGGCCCCGACCCCGTCGCGCGCAGCCTGGCGACCAGGCACAGCGCCGCCGTCGGCTTCATGCTCGGGCAGGGCCTGTCGGCGTCGTTCGCCGACGCGGCGCTCTCGATCGTGCTGGACGGACTGGCGTCGACCGTGGACGGGCACGACCATTGCCTGGTGTTGATGCCCGGGCGGGATCGCGGCGGGCCGCGGCCGGAGACCGTGGCGCGGGCGCAGGCCGACGTCGTGGTGGCGTACTCGCTGCCCGACGACGCGCCCGCGCTGACCGCCGTGTGCGCCCAGGG
>NZ_JBHTLK010000002.1:0-109686 GCF_042678885.1 Saccharothrix hoggarensis | reverse complement strand
CCGCGCAGCGCCGCCCGCACCGCCGCCGCGTAGTCGCCCCGGTCGTCGGCCTCCCGGACCAGCCGGTGCGCCTGCCGCCACCGCTCGTGGTGGTCGGCCGACTCCGCCGACAGCGGCGTCCCCGCCAGGTCGCGGGCCCGGCCCAGCAGGTCGCCCAGCGCCCGGTCGGCGTCGACGTAGACCTTCTCGTACTCCGCGCCGCTGCCCCGCGCGACCAGCGTCAACGTCTCGCCGCCCCGCGCGGTCAGCGTCGCGATCCGCGCCTGCGCCAGCAGGTCGACCAACGTCGCCTCGTTCCGGCTGGCCGACGTGTTGTGGACGACCAGCAGGCTCGCCGTGAGCACCCACAGCAGCGACACCGCCGTCAACGCGGTCGCCACCACCAGACCCGGGTTGAACACCCGGTTCGTCCGGCGCGTCAGGTACCGCTGGGCGAACACCAGCGCCGCCAGCGCCACCGCGCCCAGCAGCAGCTCCAGCCACGGCAGCGACCCGGCGTCCTCCAGGTCGCGCACCACGTTCGCGGTCTCCACCCGGTACAGCTCGCGCGCGGCGGGCAGCATCCGCGAGTGCATCAGCGTGGACGCCTCCCGCAGGTACGCCGCGCCCACCGGGTTGCCCTGCCGGTTGTGCGCGCGGGCCGTCTCCACCAGGCCCGTGTACACCGGCAGGTGGCCCGACAGCGTCGACAGCGCCGGGGTCAGCTCGGGGGAGCGGGTGATCTCGCTGGTCGCCGCCGACAGCGCGGCCGCCGCCTTCGCCACGTCCGCCTCGTACCTCTGCCGCAGCGCCGCCGACTCGACACCACCCGACAGGAACGCGCCCGCCGCCGTGGCGTCGGCGTCGGCCATCGCCCGGTAGACCTCCTGGGCGGCGAACGCCAGCGGCTCGTTGCGGTCGCCCAACGCCTCCAGCGCCTGCGACCGGCGCTGCACCGACAGCGCGGTCACCGCGCCGACCAGCAGGCTCACCACGATCAGCAGCAGGGCGAGCAGGCTCAACCGGCCGGGGGTGCTGCGGGCGAGGCCGGTCACCCGCCGCACGGCAACGCGGTTCCGTTGAGCCTCGACCAGCACGACCGCCCCCTTTCCGAGGTGATCGGCGTCACTCGCCGCACCGTTAGCGTAGATCGAAATACGCCGAACGGGACGCGAACGGCCCGGAACGGGGACGCCGGGCGTGCCGCCGTCGCGCCCTGGCCTGATCTTTGCGGGGAATGGCCGCCGAAGCGCCGGCGGCCGCGCGGGACATCGACCACCATCGAATTCATGAGCTCAATGCGCGCCATCAGCCAGGACCACCTCGGCGGCCCGGAGGTGCTGCACGAGACCACCCTCCCCAAGCCGCAGCCCGGCCCCACCGAAGTGCTCGTCCGCGTCCACGCCGCCGGCGTCAACCCGGTCGACGCCAAGACCCGCGAGCACGGCCACTGGTTCGTCGAACCGCCGTTCGTGCTCGGCTGGGACGTCTCCGGGGTGGTCGAGGAGGTCGGGTTCGGCGTCACCACGCTCCGACCGGGCGACGAGGTGTTCGGCATGCCGCTGTTCCCCCGCGCGGCCCGCGCCCACGCCGAGTACGTCGTCGCGCCGTCCCGCCACTTCGCGCCCAAGCCCGCCGCGCTGGACCACCCGCACGCCGCCGGCCTCCCGCTCGTCGGCCTCACCGCCTGGCAGGCCCTGGTCGACACGGCCGACGTGCGCCCCGGCCAGCGGGTCCTCGTGCACGCCGCCGCAGGCGGGGTCGGCCACGTCGCCGTGCAGATCGCCAAGGCCCGCGGCGCGCACGTCATCGGCACCGCCAGCGCCCGCAACCACGACTTCGTGCGCGACCTCGGCGCCGACGAGGTCGTGGACTACACCGCGGTCGACTTCGCCGAGGCCGTCCGGGACGTGGACGCCGTGCTCGACGCGGTCGGCGACGACGTCGCGGCCCGTTCCGCGGCCACCGTCAAGGACGGCGGGATCGTCGTGACGATCCTCGGCGCGGCCTACGACGCCCTGGTCGAGGCCGCCGCCGGCCGGATCCGCACCGCCGCGCTCCTGGTCGAACCCGACCTCCGCGGCCTGCTCGGGCTCAGCGACCTGGTGGAACGCGGCGCGCTGCGCGTCGAGCTCGGTGCCGTGCTGCCGCTGGCCGACGCCGCCAAGGCGCACGAGCTGATCGACTCCGGCCACACCCGCGGCAAGATCGTGCTCACCGTCGACTGAGCCGGTCCCGAACGACCATCAGGGCCTCGCCCAGCAGGTTCAGGCCCAACCAGGTGCTCGGGTCGGCCGCGCGCGGGTCGTCCGCGGCCAACCCGATGCCCCACACCCGGTCCACCGGGCTCGCCTCCACCAGCACCCGGTCGCCGGTGCCGAGCAGGAACGCGCGCAGGTCGTCGTGGGCGCCGAACTTCGCCAGGTTCCCGCGCACCACGACGTCCAGCCGCGCCGCCGCCCACGTCGCCTCGTCGAAGCCGCGCACGTGCCGGCCCAGCGCCTTCGCCTCGCCCGGCGTGCGCGCCGCCACCACCCGCTCGGCGACCTCCTCGTCACCGAACAGCAGCGCCTTGCCCTCCATCATGAAGTGCTCGGCGGTCGCGTAGGTGCGGCCGTCCACCGTGAACGGCGCCTCCCACCACTGGCTGAGGCACTGCTTGCCGACCGGCGCGCCGGGGCGCGCCTGGTGCCCCCAGAAGAACAGGTACTTCGTCACGGCGCAGACGATGTCAGAAACCCTCGGCGAACCGGGTCGGCGGGGCGCGGCAACCCGCCGGCCGGAGACGGGTACGTCACGAAGATCGGGACGTCACGAAGATGGGGACGTCACACGGGCGGGCGCGCGGGCAGCGGCAGCGGCAACGCCGGCAGCCCGTCCATGCTCACCGCGTTGTAGTCCTTGCTCTCGCAGTACGCGGCGAACTCGGCGTCGGACTTGCGGCCGAAGTACTCCGCGTGCAGCGTCCGCTCGCCCCGGTAGTCCATGAACGGCACCGCGAACCCGCACGTGTCGCTGATCAGCTTCGCCGTCACCACCACGACCGCCCGCAGCGCCGGCCCGTCCGCCTCGCCGAAGCCCGCCACCAACTCGGCGAACCGCGGGTCGTCGCGGAACACCGGCTCGCCCGTGCCGTGCACGCGCACGATGTTCGGCGGACCGTCGAACGCGCACCACATCAACGTGATGCGGCCGTTCTCCCGCAGGTGGGCGATCGTCTCCGCGTGGCTGCCGCCGAAGTCCAGGTACGCCACGCGGTGCTCATCGAGCACGCGCCACGTGCCCGCCCGGCCCTTCGGCGACAGGTTCACGTGCCCGTCCGCCGACAGCGGCGCCGTGGCGGTGAAGAACACCGGCTGCGCCTCGATGAACTCGCGCAGGCGACCTTCGATCCGCTCATATGTCTTGCCCATGACGCCAGTATCACGGACCGACGACCCGGTATCGCCGCACGTCGCTCCCCTTGAGACCGGTGAACGCCCGCACACGTCGCCACAGCTCCGCCACGCCGACCGACCCGTCACCGCGCGCCAACGCGTCGACGTGCGCCTCGGCGGACGTCCACTCCGCGTAGTTCAGCACCCGCGTCCCGTCCACGCTCACGTGGAAGTGCCCGGAGATCCCGCCCGGGTGCGGCTCCTCCTCGGCCGCCAGCGCCGAGAAGACCAGGTCCACCCACTCCTCGGCGACGCCGGGCCGGTCGAACTCCACCGACACCAGCACCACGCACCCCACCGGCCGGTCCGGCGACGCCAGGCCCACCGACCGGTGGCGCCGGTACGCGACCCCGTCACCGGGGTCCGGGGCGCCGCCGGACCACTGCGAGTACGTGACGACCTCGTCGGCGTCCGGGGCGACGCGGGCCAGGCGCCGCACGTCCAGCAGCCCTTCGGGGCGCGGGTCGAACGGCACGGAGGCGTGGTGGAGGAGCACGAATCGGGCGTCTTCGCGGGTGAGGTCCATGCCGGGGACGCTAGGCGCGGCCGCCGGCCTGCCGAATCAGTCACGTGACCGGTGCACGGTTGTTGCACCTCGGTGGCGGCAACAGCAGACTCCCGTCATGGCACCCGAGATCCACCGCTCCCTGGTCCAGCACTCCCGACTGCGCTCCGACCCGCACACCGTGCTGCGCCGCATGCTCGACCACGTCCGGCCCGGCACCCCCTCGGACGAGCCCACCAGGGAGCTCGAACAGCGGATCGCGGACCTCCTCGGCAAGCCCGCCGCCCTGTTCTTCCCGTCCGGCACCATGGCGCAGCAGGTCGCGCTGCGCGTCCACGCCGAGCGCACCGGCCGCCGCACGTTCGCCGCGCACGCCCTGTGCCACCCCGCGATCTGGGAGGAGGAGGGCTACAACGCCGTCCACGGCCTGCGCCACAAGACCGTCGGCGACCGGCAGGCCCTGATCACCCTCGACGACCTCGCCGAGGTCCGCGAGCCCGTCGCCGCGCTGCTGCTGGAACTGCCGCAACGCGAGATCGGCGGCCTCCTGCCCGCCTGGGAGGACCTGGTCGCGCAGACGAAGTGGGCCCGCGACCGCGGCGCCGCCACGCACCTGGACGGCGCCCGCCTGTGGGAGGCGCAGCCGTACTACGACCGGCCGTTCGCCGAGATCGCCGACCTGTTCGACACCGTCTACGTGTCCCTCTACAAAGGCCTCGAAGGGGTGCGCGGCGCGGTCCTCGCCGGCGACCGGGAGACCATCGACACCGCGTCGGTGTGGCGGCACAGGCTCGGCGGCGCCATCCCCGACGCCTGGCCGCTCGCCGTCACCGGGCTCATCGGGCTGGACGAGGCGCTGCCCCGCATGGCCGAGTTCCGCGACCACGCCGTGGCCGTCGCCGCCGCGATCAACGCCGACGGCTACGCCCGCACCCGCCCCGAGGTGCCGCAGACGCCGCTGTTCCACGTCCACCTGCCCGTGCCGCCGGACGTCGTCGCCACCGCAGCGGCGCGAATCCTCGAGGAGACCGGTGTCGAGCTGCCGCGACGCGCCCGCGCGTCGTCCGAACCGGGCCGGTCCGCCATCGAGCTGACCATCGGCGTGGTGTCGCTGGACTTCACCCCGGAGGAGGTGGTGGAGCTGATCCGGCGACTGCGCTGAGACCGCGTCGCAGGAACTCCCGCTCGGCCGCGTTCCCGGCCGCCGCCAGCGCCCGCTCGTACGCCCGCGCCGCCTCCCCGTCCCGCCCCAGGCGGCGCAGCAGGTCCGCGCGCACGGCGTGCAGCAGGTGGTAGCCGGCCAACCGGGCGTGCTCCGCCGACAGGCCGTCCACCAGCGCCAACGCCGCCTCCGGCCCGTCGACCTCGGCCACCGCGACGGCCCGGTTCAACGCCACCACCGGCGTCGGCGTCAACGCCAGCAGGTGGTCGTACAGCCGGACGACCTGCGCCCAGTCCGTCGGCGGCGGGTCGCTGTGCACCGCGTTGATCGCCGCCTGCACCTGGTACGGGCCGGGCCGGTCGCGGCGCAGGCACCACCGCACCAGCTCCCGGCCCTCCGCCAGCATCGCGGCGTCCCAGCGGGAGCGGTCCTGGTCGGCCAGCCGCACCAACCCGCCGTCCGGGCCCGTCCGCGCCGGGCTCCGCGCGTGCTGCAGCAGCATCAACGCCAGCAGCCCCCGCACCTCCGGCTCGTCCGGCATCAACCCCGCCAGCAGCCGGCCGAGCCGCACCGCCTCGTCGCACAGGTCCTCGCGCACCAACGCGTCACCCGAACTGGCCGAGTACCCCTCGTTGAACACCAGGTACACCGCCGCCAGCACGGCCCGCAGCCGGTCCGGCAGCTCCGCCTCGCCCGGCACCCGGTACGGGATGCGGGCGTCCCGGATCTTCGCCTTCGCCCGCACCAGGCGTTGCGCCATCGTCGGCTCCGGCACCAGGAACGCCCGCGCGATCTCCGCCGTCGACAACCCGCCCAGCAGCCGCAACGTCAACGCCACCCGTGCCGCCGGGTGCAGCGCCGGGTGGCAGCAGGTGAAGATCAGCCGCAGCCGCTCGTCGCCCACCACGTCCACCTCCCCGCCGTGCTCGTCACGGGCGCGCAGCAGCGCCGCCTGCGCGTGCCGGTCGTCGCGCGACGACTCACGGCGCAGCCGGTCGATCGCCCGGTTGCGGGCGGTGGTGATGATCCAGCCCGCCGGGCTCGGCGGCACACCCGTCTCCGGCCAGCGGCGCACCGCCTCGGCGAACGCGTCCTGGACCGCCTCCTCGGCGATGTCGATGTCGCCGAAGACGCGGACCAGGACGGCGACCGACCGGCCGTACTCGGCCCGGAAGACGCGCTCGACCGACGTCACGTCAGCCGGGGAAGTCCTGGAACGGCCGCACCTCGACCGGCAGCGTGCACGCCACGCTCATCCGGCGGCCCCACTCCAGCGCCGCGTCCAGGTCCGGCACGTCGATGATGTTGAACCCGCCGATGTGCTCCTTGGACTCGGTGAACGGGCCGTCGGTGACGACCACCTCGCCGTCGTCCGTCGGCCGCAGCGTCGTCGCCGTCTCCGGTGCGTGCAGACCGCCCGCGAACACCCACACGCCCGCCTCGCGCATGTCCGCGTCGACCGCCTGCACGTCCTTCATGATCCGCTCCAGCACCTCCGGCTCGGGGATGTCGTAGCCGGTCGGCTCGATCACGCTGATCAGGTACTGCGTCATGGTGTCCTCCTCGGTTCGGGGTGTCCCACCCCCTACACGAACGGCCGTCGACCGGATCGACACGACGCCGGCAAAACCTCGGAGAAATTCTCGGGCGGCCCCGACGAGCCCGCCGGACGTGCCGGCCGCGGTCACCCGTGGTGCTCCAGGACCACCGTCAGCATCCGCGCCAACTCGTCCCGCTCGGCCGCCGACAGCGGCGCCAGCAGCGCGTCCTGGGCCGCCCTCAGCACCCGGTCCAGCTCCCGCAGGTGCTCGACCCCCGACGGGGTGATCGTCACGACGTTGCGCCGCTTGTCCACCCGGTCCGGCCGCCGCTCCACGTGCCCCTGGGCCGCGAGCTCGTTCACGGTCGCCACCACGTCGCTGCGGTCCAGCCCGCCGCGCCGCCCCAGCTCCGCCTGGCTGGCGGGGCCGAACTCGTCCAACGCGGCCAGCAGCGAGTAGTGGTACCGCCGCGCGCCGACCCCGCCCAACGCCTCCGACACCAGCCGGTGCGCGTGCGTCGTCGTCTGGCCGAGCAGCCAGCTCGCGGTGCCGCGCAGCCGGCGCGGCGCGCCCCGGGTCTCCATGCCGCCGCACTCTAGTTGGCGACACCAACGACCGCCGCGCGCCTACACGAGGCCGGGGTGCCCGAATTGCGCGATCCGCAGCCCGCCGTCCACGACGACCGTGTCAACCACCCGGAACCCCAGGCTCTCGTACAACGCGATGGCGGGCGCGTTGGCCGCACCCGTCGACACGATCGCCGGACCGCCCTCGGCCAGCACCTGCTCCACCAGCCGCCGCGCGAACCCGAGCCGGAAGTGGCTCGGCGCCACGCCCAGCCGGTCGATGTCCAGCACGCCGTCGACCTTCGCGTAGCCGACGAACGCCACGAGCTCGCGGTCGACGTACCCGCCGAGCCACCGCAGCGGGAGTCTGCGGACGTCGTCGACCGACTCGTGCAACGCCGGCATCGCCGTGCTGCCGATCAGGTCGGCCTCCACCGCGTACGACTCCAACGCGATCCGGTGCACGGCCTCCGCCGTGGCGTCGTCGGTGAGGTCCAGGGGAACGATCATTCGGGCACCTGCCTGTGGGGTGGGGAGTACGTCGGGTGGGGGAGTACGTCGAAGATTGCCATTCGGTCATCCGTTCAACCCCACGACTTCGCCCGTCGCGCGCCGGCCCCGCGACCCGCCCGGGGTTCAGCCATTCGCCGGATTACCCCGACCAATCCGAGGCGGACCCTGGAAATCGGGGGTGGGAGCCGTGGAATTCGGCCGCAGAACGTTCATCCAGGCAACAGGTCTCGTCACGTTCGGCGCGTGGGCGCACGGCCCGGACCGGGACTGGGACCGGCTCCGGCGCGCGCTGACCGGCCGGCTGGTCCGTCCCGGCGACGACGGCTACGACACCGTGCGCCGCCCGTTCAACACGGTGTACGCGCACCGCCGCCCGGCGGCCGTCGCCCTGTGCGCCGACGAGTCCGATGTGGCCCGCTGCCTCGACTTCGCCGCGACGCACGACGTGCCGGTGGCGGCACGCAGCGGCGGGCACAGCTACGCGGGCTACTCGGTGCCGGAGAACGGCCTGGTCATCGACCTGGCCGCGCTGAACGGCGTCGACGTGGACGAGCGCGGCGACGCGCGGATCGGCCCCGGCGCCCGGATGATCGACGTCTACGAGGGACTGGGCGGCGTCGGCCGGCTCCTGCCCGCCGGGACGTGCCCCACCGTCGGCGTCGGCGGCCTCACGCTGGGCGGCGGCATCAGCGTCGTCGCCCGCAAGTACGGCCTGACGTGCGACCGCCTGCTGTCCGCGCGGGTCGTGACGCCGGACGGCGTGACGCGCCACACCGACGCCCAGACCGAGCCCGACCTGTTCTGGGCGCTGCGCGGCGGCGGTGGCGGCAACTTCGGCGTCGTCACGTCCTTCACGTTCGACACCGAACCGGCCCGCGACCTCGTCGTGTTCCTCCTGCGGTTCCCCGCGGACGCGGGCGTCGACGTGCTCGGCGCGTGGCAGGAGTGGATGCTCGGCACGCCCGACGAGATGTGGACGGCGTGCGAGGTCGTCGCGGGCAGCCCGCCGACCGCCGGCGTCATCGGCTGCTGGGCGGGCGAGGAACGCGGGCTGCCGCCGCTGCTCGACCGGCTCACCGCGAAGGTCGCGCCGACCAGCCGCCAAGTCCTGCCGATGGACTACCTCACCACCATGCGGTACTTCGCGGGCTGCCTGCCGCAGTGCGCGCCGACCACCGGCGCGCCGTTCGTGGCCTCGTCCCGGATGCTCCACCGGCCCGTCGACCCGGCGCGCGCCGTCGGCCTCATGGAGGGCAGGCGCGCGGGCTGGGTGCAGTTCGACTCGTTCGGCGGCGAGATCGCCCGCGTGCGCCCGGACGCCACCGCGTTCCCGCACCGCGACGCCATCGCGAGCGCCCAGGCGTACGTCGGCGTCGGCGACGTGAGCGAGGCCGAGGCCCGCCGCACGGTCGCCGACGTCCGCGACGGGCTCGGCCACAACACCGGCTACGTCAACTACATCGACCCCGACATGCCGGAGTGGCGCACCGCCTACTACGGCCGCAACCTGGCCCGCCTGCGCCGCGTGGCCCGCCGCTACGACCCGGACCACGTCCTGGCGTTCCCGCAGAGCGTCGTCCCGTCCTGAGGAGACGACCAGTGGACCGGGTTCGTTGTGTTCCGCCTGTGCCAGGACGTTCCCGACGTGGCAACGCGTCCACGGGCGGGGCGTCCCGTTAGTTCTCCCGCGGCGTCCCGGTCGGTCCCCTCCCGGTCAGGCTCCGACGTACGCCGCCAGGTGCTCGCCGGTGAGGGTGGAGCGGGCGGCCACGAGGTCGGCGGGCGTGCCCTCGAACACGACCCGGCCTCCGTCGTGACCGGCGCCGGGACCGAGGTCGATGATCCAGTCGGCGTGCGCCATGACCGCCTGGTGGTGCTCGATGACGATCACCGACTTGCCGGAGTCCACCAGCCGGTCCAGCAGGCCGAGCAGCTGCTCGACGTCCGCCAGGTGCAGGCCCGTGGTCGGCTCGTCGAGCACGTACACACCGCCCTTGTCGGACATGTGGGTCGCCAGCTTCAGCCGCTGCCGCTCACCGCCGGACAACGTCGTGAGCGGCTGGCCCAGGGTGAGGTAGCCCAGCCCCACATCGGCCAGCCGGTCCAGGATGGCGTGCGCCGCCGGCGTCCGCGCCTCGCCCTCGGCGAAGAACGCCTCCGCCTCGCGCACCGACATCGCCAGCACCTCGCTGATGTCGCGGCCGCCGAGGTGGTACTCCAGCACCGACGCCTGGAACCGCTTCCCCTCGCACTCCTCGCACGGGGTGGCGACGCCGGCCATCATCGCCAGGTCGGTGTAGATGACGCCCGCGCCGTTGCACGTCGGGCACGCGCCCTCGGAGTTCGCGCTGAACAACGCCGGCTTCACGCCGTTCGCCTTCGCGAACGCCTTGCGGATCGGCTCCAGCAGGCCCGTGTACGTCGCCGGGTTGCTCCGCCGCGACCCCCGGATCGCGCCCTGGTCGACCGACACCACACCCGCGCCGGCCGGGATCGACCCGTGGATCAGCGAACTCTTGCCCGAACCAGCCACACCGGTGACCACGCACAGCACCCCGAGCGGCACGTCGACGTCCACGTCGCGCAGGTTGTGGCGGTTCGCGCCGCGGATCTCCAACGCGCCCGAGGGCTTCCGCACCGACTCCTTCAGCGACGCCCGGTCGTCGAAGTGGCGGCCGGTGATCGTGCCGCCGGCCCGCAACCCCTCCACCGTGCCCTCGAAGCAGATCGTGCCGCCCGCTGAACCCGCGCCCGGACCGAGGTCCACGACGTGGTCGGCGATCACGATCGTCTCCGGCTTGTGCTCCACCACGAGCACCGTGTTGCCCTTGTTCCGCAACCGCAGCAGCAGGTTGTTCATCCGCTGGATGTCGTGCGGGTGCAGCCCGATCGTCGGCTCGTCGAACACGTACGTCACGTCCGTCAACGACGACCCCAGGTGGCGGATCATCTTGACGCGCTGCGCCTCGCCGCCCGACAACGTCCCCGCGGGCCGTTCGAGCGACAGGTACCCCAGCCCGATCTCCACGAACGAGTCGAGGGTCTGCAGCAGCTTCGCCAGCAGCGGCGCCACCGACGGCTCGTCCAGGCCCCGCACCCACTCCGCCAGGTCGCTGATCTGCATCGCGCACGCGTCCGCGATGCTGATCCCCTTGATCTTCGACGACCGGGCCGCCTCGCTGAGCCGCGTGCCGCCGCACTCGGGGCACGTGGTGAACGTGACCGCGCGCTCCACGAACGCCCGGATGTGCGGCTGCATCCCCTCCTTGTCCTTCGACAGGAACGACTTCTGGATCTTCGGGATCAACCCCTCGTACGTCAGGTTGACGCCGTCGACCTTGACCTTCGTCGCCTCCTTGTGGAGGAAGGCGTCCATCTCCTTCTTGGTGAACTCCCGGATCGGCTTGTTCGGGTCGACGAAACCCGACTCCGCGTACACCCGCACCGTCCAGAAGCTGTCCGACTTCCAACCCGGAATGGTGAACGCGCCCTCCGCCAACGACTTCGAGTCGTCGTAGAGCTGGCTCAGGTCGATGTCCGACACCGAACCCCGGCCCTCGCAGCGCGGGCACATGCCGCCCGTGATGCTGAAGGAACGCCGCTCCTTCACCGTCTGCCCGCCGCGCTCCACCGTGACCGCGCCCGCGCCGCTGATCGAGGCGACGTTGAACGAGAACGCCTGCGGCGACCCGACGTGCGGCGTCCCGAGCCGGCTGAACAGGATGCGCAGCATCGCGTTCGCGTCGGTCGCGGTGCCCACCGTTGACCGCGGGTCCGCGCCCAACCGCTCCTGGTCGACGATGATCGCGGTCGTCAGCCCCTCCAGCACGTCGACGTCCGGCCGCGCCTGCGTCGGCATGAAACCCTGCACGAACACGCTGTACGTCTCGTTGATCATCCGCTGCGACTCGGCCGCGATCGTGCCGAACACCAGCGAGCTCTTGCCCGAACCGGAGACGCCGGTGAACACCGTCAGCCGCCGCTTCGGGATCTCCAGGCTCACGTCCTTGAGGTTGTTCACCCGCGCGCCGTGCACGCGGATCAGGTCGTGGCTGTCGGCGACGTGCGACGCGGACTCCTGCGCGTCCGTGTTCGTGGCCGTGCTCATCGTGTCTCCATCTGTTGCGCGGGGGTGGGGCGGCACTCGCGGGGAGCCCGGCCGCGTGCGCGGGCCCTCCGCGGTGCGGGTCTGCCGGGGCGCGTCTGCGAGGGGCGCGGTGAACGCCCGACGGCTCAGCGCAGCTGCTGGATGCGGATCAGGTTGCCCGCGGGGTCGCGGACGGCGCAGTCCCGGATGCCGTACGACTGCTCGGTCGGCTCCTGGACCACCTCGACGTCGCCCTCCTGCAACCGCGCGAAGGCGCCGTCGAGGTCCTTGGTGGCCATGAGCAGGCTCGCGTACGTGCCCTTGGCCATCATCTCGACGATGGTCCGGCGCTCCTCCTCGGTGATGCCCGGATCGGCCGCCGGCGGGTGCAGCACGATCGACGTGCCGGGCTGGCCGACCGGACCGACCGTGATCCACCGCATGCCGCCGTACCCCACGTCGTTGCGGACCTCGAACCCCAGCGCGTCGCGGTAGAACGCCAGCGACGCGTCCGGGTCGTGGTGCGGGAGGAAGCTCGCGTGAATGGTGATGTCCATGGCCATCACGCTAGGTCGCGCTCGGTGACGACGCTTCTCGATTCCTGATCGGCCTCGTCACCTGCTTGACCACGCACGACGGCATCCCCGCCGTCGCGCGTGCCGCCTCACGCCGGTAGACGCTCGGCGGCACGCCGACCAGCTCGGTGAACCGCGTGCTGAAGGTGCCCAACGACGAGCAGCCGACCTTGAAGCACACCTCGGTGACGCTCAGGTCTCCCTGGCGCAGCAGCGCCATCGCCCGCTCGATCCGCCGCGTCATCAGGTACGAGTACGGTGACTCGCCGTAAGCGCGGCGGAACTGGCGGCTGAGGTGCCCGGCCGACATGTTCACACCGCGGGCGAGCGCCTCGACGTCCAGCGGCTGCGCGTACTCCCGGTCCATCCGGTCACGGACCCGACGCAGCCGCGCGAGGTCGCGCAGGTACTCCGCTTCCGCCGATCTGCTGGTCACGTGCGGGATCGTGCCACACGCCGCCGCGCCGAGCCGGCCGCGACGCACGCGCACGCCGGTGCCCGCCGGCGTCGGCCGGGTCAGCCGCCTCAGCCGACGAACGCCTCCGGACCGAAGCGGCCCCACGCCACGAAGGCGGCCAGCGCCAGGTAGCCCAGGTCCAGCACCATCAGCTTGATCTCGCCGCGGCGGTAGCGCGTGACCGCCGCGGCGGCCATGATCACCACCAGGCCGAGGGCGGCCAACGGCACCAGCACCGGCGCGATGCCGAGCACCGCGGGCAGGATCAGACCCACCGCCGCCAGGAACTCGAGCGCCCCGATCGCCTTCACGCTGCCGGCGCTGAAGTCCTCCACCCACGCCCCGGCGTGACCGGCGGCGGCGATCCGCTCCTTCGACACGACCACCTTGCCGACGCCGCCGACCAGGTAGACGACGGAGAGCAGTCCGGCAACGATCCACAGAGCGACGTTCATGACGGTTCCTCGCGGGGTGGTAGGGGAGACCGGCCGGTCGACGCCGAGTCGGACGAACCGGCCGGGACGGTCGTTCGCCCCAAGACACCGCCGCCCGACCCCCTGTGACAGCGGACCGGCGTGACGCCGGTCTCTCCCACCCGAGCGCTGCGGGCGTCACGACCCGGCGGCGCCGAACCACCGGGACAATCGGCCGACCAGGTCCGACTGGTCCTCCCCGACCCACGCCACGTGGCCGTCCGGCCGCAGCAGCACCGCGGGCACGTCCAGCTCCCCACCGACCTCCACCACGTGGTCGACCCGGTCCGCCCAACCCGCCACCGAGAGCCGCCCGGTCCGGTCGAGCAGCACCCCGCGCCCACCGCGCATCACCTCGTACAGCCGTCCCCGCTCCAGCGCCACGTCCCGCATCCGCCGGCCGACCAGTTCGTGCCCGCCGCCCAGGTCGTAGCGGATGCCCGTCGCGGTGATCTTCTCGGTCAGGTACCGGTTGACCTCCTCGAAGTCCATCAGCTCCGACACCAGCCGGCGCACCGCCCGCGGACCCGGCTCGGTGGACATCAGCTGCATCTGCGCGCGGGTGTTCTCCAGCACGTCGGCCGCGACCGGCCGCCGCTCGGACTCGTAGCTGTCCAGCAGCCCTTCCGGCGCCCAGCCGTTGACCTCGGCGGCCAGCTTCCAGCCCAGGTTGAACGCGTCCTGGATGCCCAGGTTGAGCCCCTGCCCGCCGACGGGCGGGTGGATGTGCGCCGCGTCGCCCGCCAACAGCACCCGCCCGTCCCGGTACCGCTCGGCCAGCCGCGTCGCGTCGCCGAAGCGGGAGAGCCACCGCGGCGAGTGCACGCCGAAGTCCGTGCCCGCGACCAGCCGCAACTGCCGCTTCACCTCGTCCAGGGTCGGCGGGACGGTGCGGTCCTCGGCCACCCCCTCGGCGGGCACGACCAGCCGGTACCCGCCGTCGCCGTGCGGCCCGACGCCGAACCGGAGCTGGGTCTTGCGGACCTCGGCCACCACGGCGGCCACCGTCTCCGGCGACGCGGTCAACTCCACCTCGGCCAGCAGCGTGTCGGCTTTGCTCGGCTCACCGGGGAAGCCGATGCCGAGCAGCTTGCGGACCGTGCTGCGGCCGCCGTCGCAGCCCACGAGGTACCGCGCGCGCAGCCGCGTGCCGTCCGCCAGCTCGGTGGTCACGCCGTCGTCGTCCTGGCTCAGCCCGACCACCTCGCGCCCGCGCCGGACTTCCACGCCGAGTTCGGCGGCGTGCTCGGTCAGCAGGCGATCCGTCGTGGTCTGCGGGATGCCCAGGACGAACGGGTACGTGGTGTCCAGGTCCGGCGACGGCTTGGTGATGCCGGCGAAGAACCCGCCCACCGGGTACTGCTGCCCGTGCGCGAGGAACCGGTCCAGCAGGCCGCGCTGGTCCATCACCTCGATGCTGCGCACGTGCAGGCCGAGCGACCGGACGACCTTCGTCGGCTCCGGCTCCTTGTCGAGCACCACCACGTCCACGCCGTGCAACCGCAACTCGGACGCCACCATCACGCCGGTCGGCCCGCCACCGGCCACGATCACGTCAACCACGAAACCCCCCAATTCCCACGTCCCATTTCGACCGGCCCGACCGACGCGTGAACATCGCTCATTTCCGCAGGTTCCGGCCGCGGCCGCAGAGTGTGCAGCACAACCGGGGTCTTGCGGCAAGACCCCCTGTGCGCTATAAGTTGAGAGTGGCAAGGAAAAGTCTCCTTGCCCTTTTTTGTGCCCGGCCGACGTCGGTCACCCCTCGGCGATGAGCGGCGCGCCGGGTTCGTGCCGCCGCCAGGCCTCGGTGAGGCGGACCAGCCGGGAGGGTGCGGCGATACCGCGCACGGTCACGATCCTGCCGTTGGCGAGGTCGAACGTCACGGCGCCGACGACCCGGTCGCCCGGCACGAACAGGATCGCCGGAGCGCCGTTGACAAGCGCGTAGTGGACGGCGGGTGCCGCCGGCGAATCGCCGTTTCGCGGGTGAGGGCTTGAAACCGGCCCGGGCAATGGCGGCAATGTGCTGCGGGGTGTCGTACCGCAGCAGCGTCTCGGCCAGACCGGCACCGTCCGAGATCGCGATCGCGTCGTCGGTCAGCAACGCCACCAACCGTTCCGTGCGGCCCGAAGAAGCCGCGGTGAGAAATTCCTCGACGATCCGGCGGGCGTTTTCCGGGTCGACCACGCGGCGACGGCGCTCGGCGGTGACGCGGCGCCGTGCCCGGTGGAGGTGCTGCCGGCTCGCGGACTTGGTGACGTCGAGGTTGTCGGCGATCTCGGCGTGGCGTAGGAGAACACCTCGCGCAGCAGGTAGACGTCCCGTTCGACGGGGGACGGGCGCTCCATCAAGGTCAGCACCGCCAGCGTGACCGATTCGCGCTGCTCGACGGTGTCGGCCGGGTCGAGCAGCGGGTCGCCGTCGAGGAGCGGTTCGGGCAGCCACGCGCCGATCGTCCGCTCACGGCCGGGGCCGAGTGGAGCCGGTCGAGGCACAGGTTGGTGACGACCTTGGTCAGGCACGTCTCCAGCACCTCGATCCGATGCCGGTCGGCGGCCTGCCGACGTAGGAACGCGTCCTGCCCGGCGTCCTCGGCGGTCTGCGTACCGGGACTCGCCACGGAAACCGGTCCGAGGCTGACTTCCGATAAGGTTCACTTATCGGAAGTCATCTTCCCGGCACGCTATAGCGTTGCGTTGTAGCCATTAACGTTTGAAGCAACGAAACTCTGCTACGGTATCGCCGTGACGACGACCGAGAACCCCGCGACGACCTGCAACTACCCAGGCTGCACCCGGCCGGTGTGAGCTGCAATCATAATGCCTTCGCTGTTGCTGGCAACCTGTCTTGATGTCGCATGTAAAGTGTCTCCCCTGGCGTTGCGGCGCTCAGCGCAGGGTGTCTGACCTGCATGTTCATCGGTTCATGATCCGCTCCGCAGTTTGCAGTGTTCGTCACCGATTGTACATTTTCGTCCTTCTGATGCCACTGCGGCGAGCCCTGACGCCATCGCCGACCTGCTTGCCACCAGGTCGGCGATCAATTCACCGATTCGAGTCGAGAGTCGCCGGCAAAGTTCGCCGGGTACTGCACGGCGCCTATGTGCACCTGCATGGAAAAGTTGGCGATGCATCGCAGCGCAAGCAAGCTTTCCGCTTGAATCTGTCGGCGAGTTTCGCGGGTCCGGCAACCGTATTGTCGGGTCCGATGCGAGTTGCGTTCAGCCCATAGATTCGAACGAGGCGGAATAGTTCTGTAGGACATGGATGGCTTTGGCCAGTCGGCCGGTGCGGTAGGGGCAGCGGCGGAGCGCGCGAAGGATGCGCCAGGTCTTGAGTTGGGGGTCGGCGCGTTCGCCGGGTCCGCGCAGGCGGGCCTGGACCCGGTCAGCGTCCAGGCGATCACCCGCAGGTTCACCTCGTGCATCCGGTGCTTGCCCGAGTAGAAGGGCCGGTCCGCGACGACCCGGTCGATCGGGCTCGGCGTGCCGTCGACGACCACGTCCGGCCAGACCTCACCACTTGGCCGACCGCAACCCATCCACAGCTCCGGAGCCCCACCCTGCGGGCAATCCGACGGTTTCGTTGACATGGCGCCAACACGTCCTGTCGACACTCCGAACCCGGCGCCGACCTCGGCGAAAGCCTCGCCCTCGCGCAGGTACACCAGCAGTGCGGGCGAGGTCCGGAGCAGTCGGCCTGCCGGGTCGGCCAGGAGCCGGACGTGCTGACGATCCCTGGTTCAGAGAAGCGGGGATCGGCCGGTCAGCCGGGCGCCGTGCGATGCGGCTGGTCCCACCATTGCAGTGAGTATCGGACATCGGCAGCGGGGCGGGGATGGTCATCGGGGGTGAGGATTCCTGCCGCACGCAGCGCCGCGACCCGTTCGGCGGGGATCCGTGTGGTGGGGTCGGTGAGGAGCAGGTAGAGGTCGCGGGCGATGTCGTGGTCGACGGCGACTGTCGACGGGACCTGCTCTGGGGAGGGGGCGTCGGCCTCCGTCGTGCTACCCCGAGCGGTCGGGTCGCGCAGGTATCGCGGTTCGGGGCGCAGGGCCAACGTGTCGCCCTCGATGTGCAGGGCTACGCCGGGGGGCGGATTGTCGTGGAGTCGGATGGCTGCGGCCTGTACTCGCGGGACCGGCCATCGTGCCTGTTCGGCCACGGTGTCGGTGGACATCGCGGTCGGGTGGTGACGCAGGAGCAGTGCGGTCAGGTCGGCGACGTCGGTGTCGGGTGTGGTGTGCCACGGGGATCGGGGGCTTTGCAGGACCGAGGCGATGGTGGGCGCGTCGATTCGGGTCAGGGTCGCCAGAAGCAGCATCGTCCTGGTGGGCAGGCGTGTGATCAGGTTGATCATGCGCCATGCCGTGGTCGTCTCGGTGGGCAGATCGTCGGTGGTGGTGTTGAGCAGGTCGGCCAGTTCCCGCCGGGGCATGGGCAACCTCAGCAGTGCGGTGTGCAGGGCATGACCCACCGGTCCGGGGCACTGGTGTTGCCCGCACCGCGGGCAGGGTGGGTAAGCGTCGGTCACGATGTCTCACCGCCGGGATCGGATCCGGATTCTGCAGGATGCGACGGCGGTGTCCCCGGTGTCGTGGACGGGTACACCGGGTCGGGGCGTATGTCCCGCACGGTCAGGCCCCGCCTGACGATCCAGAACAGCAGCGGATGCATGCCCCGGTAGGCGATGCCGCGTCTGCGCTCGCGCTCCCCGCTGGTGCCGCGTGTGACGATATGGGTGCCCTCCACATCGGCGAACCGCAGGTCTTCGGCGATGTCGAACGGTGGTCCGTTGTAGATGGCCTGTGAAAACACCTCGTGAGACAGCATCGCGCGGTCGCGCACGAACAGCGGGGGGTCGACGACGGGCTGTCGGTTGCGGTGGTGGTCGCGTTGACAGCGGTAGGCGCGCAGCAGCGGCAGGCTCCAGGGTGGCAGTTGAAGGATCGTCGTCCCGAACACCAGGGCGGGTGCGGTGACGGGTCCGCCGGCGCCCGTGGTGGCGGCCGGGGGAGTCGCGTCGTCGTCGAGGTCGGTGTCCGGGTGGACGGACACGACCGGGGAAAGGTCCTCCGTGATCAGGTGGTGGTCGCGGAGCATGACCAGTCCGTCGCAGTCCGTCTCGAGGTAGCCCCACAGCAGGTTGGCGACCGCGACTAACGGGTCGAGCACCGGCTGCAGGGTCCCCAGGTAGTGACGGGGCACCAGGTTGCCGGGAAGGGATTCCGGTCGTGGTCGTGCGTAGGCGGTGGGGTCGTGGCCGATCCAGTGTCCGGTGTGGGTGAACGCCGCAGCCTGGATCGCGCGCAGGGTGATCATCCGTACGGCCAGCGGCGGGTCGTGCAGGGTCAGGCCGTGGAACAACGCGGTGCAGATCCTGTCCTGTATCCGCGCGTCGTGCGGGAGGGCCAGTTCCGTCGCGCAGGCGGTGTAGGCGGTGGTGTAGACGTGGTCGAGGGCCTGGCGGTGAGGCAGTCGCGCGCACGCCGCGCGGAAGGTGGGGAAGTCGTCGACCGGCAGGGACATCGGGTCGATGTCCCTGCCGGCTCCGTCCCAGTCGGGGCCGGGTCGCCGCCTGCCCCATCCGTCGTCGCCCCAGGACCACTGTGCCGGTGCGGGCCGCAGGCCGGTTCCCGGTGCGTCGTCGTCCGGAAAGCGGGAGCCGGTCGGGTCCGGTGGTCCGTCGGCGCCGTATGCGGGAGTGGGTGGGTGTCGTGGCGGGCCGCCGTCCAACAGGTCATCCAGACTGGTGGTGAGGGCGGGTCGGGCGATCGGGGCGGTGCTGATCAGGACCAAGCGGGCTCCGAGGTGGTCGCACCATGAGCGGGCGAGGTCGAGGGTGGCCTGGTTGAGGGAGTGGGGGCAGTCCAGGGCGAGCACCGCCACGCGCAGTCCGCACAGCCGGTACAGCGTACGGCGGGGTAGTTCGTCGGGTTCGACGGACTGCGATTCCACGTCGCGCATCGTGACGCCGATGGCCCGCAACGTGTCGTAGGCCAAGTGGACCCGGTGCACGGTGGCGGGGCGGATGCGTACCAGCAGGATGCGGCGTGCCCGGGCCGCGGGCGTGGTCAGTGCCGCGCACACGGCGGGGTCGTCGGAGGGGTTGAGCAGTTGCCACGCCACGGCCTGCGGGCCGTCGAATTCCGGGTCGCGGTGGAGGTCGACCGTCGTGCCGCCGGACATGAGGACTCCCGTCTTCGTCGTGTACGGGCTGGACGCCGTCGATCGCGCTGACGGCGACGATCCCCTGGCGGCCTTGGGGTTTGCGGTGTCGGCACCGGCCGGCCGCGCGGGGTGGATCAGCTGCGGCCGAGGACCCGGTAGCCGGCGGCGACCAGTTCACGGTCGAGGGTGACGCGGCCCTCGGCGTGGGCGAGGTCGGCGGCGGTGGCGGTGAACGACACCCAGTTGCGCCAGTTGCCGTGGGCGAACTCGGTGTCCACCGCGGCCAGCAGTTCCGGTTTCGCTTCGGAGTACAACGGGTGGTAGTGGCGCATCATGGCCGGTACCTGACGTCCGGGCAGCGGGTGGAACTGGCGTCGTCGCAACATGCGTGAGACCAGGGTCTGGGAGCGGGAGATGGTCTCCCAGCAGCCGTCCCCGCCGACGAACAGCACGGCCAGCCGGGTCGCGGTGTGGTCGTAGAGGTAGCGCAGCACCTCCATGGCGTGCCTGGTCAAGCGCTGTGCCTCGTCGACGACCATCAGGTACGGGGCGCCGGACAGCTGCTCGAGGGCCTGTTCCTGTATGCCGAACCGGTTGACGCCGGTCGGGATGGAGCCGGTCAACGACCTGGCCACCTCCTGTGCCACCCGCAGGTCGTTCGGTCGGTGCGGAAACACCAGTTGCACCACTCGCACCGCGTCCTTGGCGGGCGTCCGGCTCCGCGGCGTAGCGGTGCCCGGCTCGGGCAGGGACGCAGAGCCGGTGGCGGTCAGGCGCTCCAGGGCCGCCTGCACGGCGAAGGTCTTGCCCAGTCCGGCCTGGCCGTGCACGATGCCCATCGCGAAGTGTCTGACGAGGTCGTCGATGTCGGCGCCGACCCACTGGAACGCTTCCGTGGCCAGCATCTGCGCGCCGCTCAGTCGTAGATAGTGCTCGGGCATCCCACCTCCCGGTTCGAAGTCCGCGGCCGTCCGTGGTCCCTGTGGGTCGGGCGGTCCCTGTGTGCGCCTACCGGGTGATTCGTTGTCGGCAGGTGTCGTTTCGTCCTTCAGCCGGCGTCGTCGAGCACTCGTACCGTCGGCGGATCGTCGAGGTCCGCATCGGGTTCGGGCACGACGAAGAACGGGACCGGCCTCGACAACCGCGTCCGACGCACGGGACGGCGTTCGGCGGGCTCTGCGTCCGGATCCGCAGTGGTCGGCACCGGGGAAGTCGGCACCGGGGAAGTCGGTGCCGGGGTAGCCGGGACTACGGGGCGAGGCGGAGGTTGTCCTGCGGTCGCGGGCAGCACGGGTAGGGGCTCCGGCGGAAGGACGACGATGTCGTGTGTGCCGACGGTGCCGGCCTCGGTGTTGCCGATGTCCTCCTTGCTCGACGCTGTCGGTGTGGTGCTCGCGGGCTGCGGCGGGACGGGCATGGGCTGCAGGGCGGGAGGGCCGACCGGTTCGTCTCGGCGACGGGCGCGGGCGATGGCGGCTCGGCGGCGGGCCAACAGGTTCGCGGTGTCGCGTCCGCGCGCCGCGTCACGCGCACGGGCCTCGGGCACGGTGAGCGTCTCGCTGGGGGTCGCGGTGGCCAGGTGGACGCCGTTGCGGTCGTATACCTCGACGAAACGGTCGTCGTGGGGTGCGTAGCGGATCTGCACCGTACGGCCGACGGCGTTGTCCAGCACTTCGGCGCTGTAGTGCAGATTGTCGTTGCGGATGCCGGACTTGCCGATCACCCGGCGCTCCGGGCCGAGCAGCAGATCCCGCAGCAGTTCCGGCGCGATCGTCATGAGCGGAGTGGGGTCGGCCCGCCACGCGCGTAAGGGGGAGCGTCCTGCGAGTCCGCCGTGACGGTGGGCGGTGTTGTACCAGTGCACCCAGCGGGTGTATTGGTCGACGAAGGCCTTCCAGGTCAGCATCGGGGCCACGGCCGTGGCGACCGTGGCCTCCGTCGAGTCCGAGTCGACCGTTTCCGGGGCGTGGGCGAGGCCGTTCGTCGTCTGGGCGAGGTCGTGGTGGTCGCCGTGGTGTCGAGCCACGTCCTCGGCGGTGGGGTGGGCGGTAATCCAGGCGATGTCGTCGCGGATCGGGGCGCAGAGTCTGCCGTGCCGGTCCCGCGGGCCGCGGGTGTAGCCGGGCAGGTGCACGAGCAGCATCCGCGTCACGGTGTCGTGCCAACGTTCGATCCGTCCGTGGTAGTGCGGGCGGCGCGGAGGCGAGTGCACGATCCTGATGCCCAGGCCGGCCGCGAAGCGGTGTACCGGGTCCGAGGTGAACTCGCTGCCGCGGTCGCATTCCAGGAACTGTGGTACGCCGCCGTGGTCGCCGCGTGCCGGGTCGCGGAGGATGGCGTCGCGCAGTGCCGCGAGGACGGTCTGCGCGGTCGGCCTTCTCTCCGACAGTACCCATCCCAGCTGCACGCGGCTGTAGGCATCGATGATCGAGGTGAGCCAGGGGTGCACCGGTGCTCCCCGTCGGGGCAACACGAGGATCTTCAGCTGCGCATGGTCGGTCTGCCAGATCTCGTTGCGGTGACCCGCCACCCGTCGTCGGTACACGCGCAGCGCATCGCGTGCCGTGTCGCCACCGGTCCAGAAGGCCCGTTCGGCAGGCGAGAGTTCCCTGTCGAACGCCGCGTACAGCGTGCGTTCGGCCACCGGCCGTGCTCCGCGCCATCCGGCCAGTAGGAAGGTGGGGATCGGCACCCCGCTGTCGATGCGGTCGCGGCCGGCGACCGCGGCGCTGCGGGCCCGGTGCACCGCCGATACCTGGCCCGCGTAGTACTCGAACGCCCACATGTCGGTCTCGTCGAGCAGGAACCGGCTGGCCGGCATCGGCCGTGTGTAGTCGCGGCCCTTGGCCAGCCATCGATCCACGGTCCGCTCGCTGACCCTCACGGCCGCGGCCGCTGCGCGCACCTCCGCTCGCGACAACACGCCACGCTCGCGCAATCCCAGTAACCGCGCCACGACCCGCGCCCTGGACTCACCCCTGACGTGTGTGTTCTGTCGGCCTCGCTCCAGCGTTAGGTTGTCACCGGCCTGCGGCTGCACACCATCCGGTGCCGTCGTGGGCGAAACCTCCGCCACCGGGTGTTCCGCACCGGAGACCCCGCGTTCGCCGACGGAGGTATGAGACCAGGCCGCGCCGGGCGTGGCCGTTCCGATGTCACGGGTGCCCATGGTCCGGTCCTCCGCAATCCTCGATCTCCGGTGACGGCTTCCCTGCGGTGGTGCTTCCGAGCGAACCGAGCAGGCCGTTGGGCGTCAACCCCTGTGACCCGAACGGCGCGACGGTCGCCGCGGAACCGGTGAGCGCGTCGGTCATCGTGTCCCGGCTGACGGCGCGGTCATCCCGATCAAGGCACGTCCCCGTGCACCCTCGCGCTGCAGACGGATCAGACGCCCCCATCGGTGACCGGTGTCGGAGTCCGGGGCTCGACAGTCGTCCCGCACAGTGACGGCACCGTGCAGGCGAGTGGTTCGAAAGTGCCGGTGACGCCGCCCCCACCGTGATCGCTTCCGTTGCGTGTCACCGCGTGACGGGGTCCGCGAGCGTGGTCCGCGTGGGGGTGTCGTCGAACTTTCGTTCATGGTGGGCAGATTCGGGCTGCGGCCGGCAGACCGGGCTGGCCGGCCCACCGGGCTCGCGGGCGGATCGCGAGACATCCGGCAGGCCGGCCCTCGGTCATGCGCCGTGCAACCTGTGGTCGGTGCCGGTGCGCCGCAGGGTGTGCCGCAGCGGGTTCCGACCGCGGTGACCGGTGTGGTGGGCCCGGCGCAGGGGGACCGTGCCGTCGGCGGTACGGGGAGCGGTCACGGACGTGGTCACCAGCCCGGAGACGGGCAGGTAGGTCATGCGGCGGGCCCGCAGGTCCGCCCGGACCAGGCCCTGGCCACCGTGGTCGCGCAGCAGGTGCCAGATGCCGAAGCCGGCGAGGATGGCCTGTTCCCACTCGTGCTCGTCGATCGCGGTGACCTCGAATCCGGTGACGAATTCCCGGATGTGGTGCAGCAGGGCGGGTTCGATCCGGTCGTGGCCTTCCAGGTAGCCGCGGTGGGAGGCGTGGCCGAAGACCAGGGCGGCGATGCCCTCCTCGACGGCGACCGCGCGGCCGCCGTCCTCGTTCTCGTCGGTGGCGGGGTCGCTGCGACGTTTGCGGTCCAGCAACGCGCGGGTGACCGGCGACCAGCCCAGCACGGTCGCGTAGGCGAGGTGGAACGCGTCGTGCAGCCGGTAGCCGTCGGGGATTCGACAGGCGTCGGTCAGCGGGTCGCCGATCGGCGTGCCGTCGATGCTGATCGTGGTGACCGGCACGCCGTCGCGTTCGCGCGGTCCGGTGCGGAAAAGGTAGTCGACCCGGTCGGGCAGCCGCTCCGCGGCGGGGAAGCGGGCGTCGAACCGCGCCGAGGACCGCTCGCCGTCCCACGTCCTTGCCCGCGGGACGGCGCCGACCGCGCGGTGGGCGGGTGGGCGACGATCGGAGGCCGACCGCCCACCGCCCGGTCGCCGATTGCCGCCCGGGCTTGACGGCGCGGATCCGGACGTCGACGGAGTTCCGGTCGTCTGCCGGTCCGGCTCGTGCCGGTCGAGTTCGCCGCGATGCGGCGAGGACCCGCTCCGGTCGGACGGCGCGGTCTCCGGTGTCGCCGAACCGTCGGCGGCCCGGTGCCCGTGGGGGGCCTCCGCCTCCACTGCTCGTCGCTCGCCGTCGACGTGCGGTGAAGCGCTCGTGACGCGGCACTCTCGGGGGATGGCCGTCGCGTCGGGGTGCTCGTCGGATGCCATGAACTGGTCTCCAGTTGGCTTAGCGATCGGGGCGGTCGGGGCCACCCATGATCGTCGGATTAATCGGCAAAGCCTGTCGACTTTTGCCACTCCTGTGGTATCATGAGACAAGCGTTGTCGGCAACCACGACACGGAAGGGTGGTCGGTGAGCGATCCGGACTCACGACGCTCGCGTGTGGAGGACTTCATCCTCGAGCGTCTGGCGCTGCTGGAGCAGTGCGAGGTCGACGAGCTCCGGGAACGGCTGCTCGCCGACGGGGCGGAGATGCCCTACGACTCGGTGGTGCTCGTGGAGCTGATGACCACGGTCGAGGAGCACTTCGGCGTGCGCCTGCCGCTGGAGCTGGCCACCGCGCGGGACATGCGCGCGATCGGGAGCTTCGCGCGGCGGGTGTGCGAGGAACTCGACGCCGGCGACGCGGACGGACCATCACCGGTCACCGCGTGGACGGCCGCGCCCCACGGTGACGGAATCGACGACACGGGCGCCGAGGGGACGCCCGACCGGGGTGTCGCGCGGGAGGGGGAACCCACGTGACCACGTCCGCAACGCCTCCGAGCGGGTCCGACCACCCGCCGGGGCACGCGGAACCCTGCGCGCCGTGGCGCGCAGGCGCCGAGGGAGGTAAGGAACGCACATGGAATCGGACACGGCACCGGGCACGCCGGACGACCGCGAGGTCGCACCGGACTCCCGGGCACCAGGGGTCAGTCGAGACAGACACGCCGACAGCCGTCACCTGTCGACGGGCTCCGGCGGCGGACGCGGTCGCCCTCCGGCGGGTGGTGACCCTACGGGCGACCTGGAGCAACGGATGCTCGCCGAACGGCTGCGCACCACCCGCGACCGGCTGGGCCTGAGTCAGCAGGCGGTGGCCGCCAGCACCGGCATCCCTCGCTCGGCGATCTCCGACATCGAACGCGGCCAACGCCGCGTCGACAGCCTGGAGCTGAAACGACTGGCGGTGGTCTACGGCAGGTCGGTGGAGTACCTGTTGGGCGAGGACGACGAGGGCGAGGACCAGGGCTCGCTGCGGATCCTCACCAGAGCCCACGCCGGCATGACCGCCGACGACCGGGCCAAACTGGTCGCCTTCGCCGAGTTCCTGCGCCACCACGCCCACACCGCCCGGGTGGAGCACGACGTTCGACGTACCACCGCCGACCGGCCCCGGGACGGTGACGGGGTCGGATGAGCAAATGGAGCGTGGCGCACCGGCTGGCGCAGATGGCCGCGGCCCGCATGCGCGGCGACGCCGGGCTGGACACCGCGGCGCGGGCCGACATCCCCGCGTTGCTGCGCGCGCAGGGTCTGGTGGTGCAGGCCGAACCCGCCGATCGACTGTTCGGGGCCTACATGCCCGCCGACCCCGACCTGGGCATCCCCGGCGGGGTGTGGCTCAACGGCGGCCTCACCCTGCCGGGGCAGCGCCACACCGGCGCCCACGAGCTGGGACACCACGCGCTCGGGCACGGGGCGAGCTACGACACCGACATCGCCGCGCTCGCCCCGCCCGGCACGCCCCTGGACTTCGGCGAGTCCTGCGCCGAGGCGTTCGCGGCGTGGCTGCTCATGCCCCGCGCGGCGCTGCAGTGCGCGTTGCGCGCGGTGGCCGTCCGACCCGGGGCGCCCACCGCGGTCGAGGTCTACCGGGTATCGCTGCTGCTGGGCACCTCCTACCGCGGCACCGCACGGCACCTCGGCGTCGCCCACCTGATCCCCGACCAGGACAGCGGCCGGCTGCAACGCGCCGTGCCCGGACGGCTCAAGGACGCCTGCGACGACCCGAGCGCACCACCCCGTGACGGCCGCGGCGAAGTATGGGCGCTGGCCGACTTCACCGCCGCGGGCGACATCGTGGTCGCCGACGGCGACCGGCTCGTCCTGCCCGCGCACGCGGTGGCCGCCGCCGACGAACTCGTCGACACCGGACACGCCGAACACGTCCACCACGGCCTGCACCACATCACGCTCACCGCCCGCACCCGTTCCACCACCCCGGAGCCCGACCCCGCCGACGGTGTCGAGATCCACCCCGACGGTCCCGACGGCGCCGGTGTGCGACTGCGGGTGCAGACGCCACTGCGCCGCACCCCACCCCGCGAGACCCCGCCCCCCGATGTCTCCCGACTCGACGAGGCCGAGCTGGATCGTCTGCTCGCCGGCACCCGCGACCACTGACCACACCGCCGAACACCCACACCCACACCGCCGCCGCGCTGCGGCATGCGTCGCGCCCACCGGCCCGTCGGGGTCGGCGGTCACCTTCACGGGAAGGCCGAGACCATGCACCTGTCCGACTCGATGATCACGGGCACCGACTGCGGCCAGGCATGGCTGTCGGCCGTGCAGACAGTCCTGCGCGTGCCCGGACGCAAGGCGTTGCACCTGGTCGTGCGGATCACCCATCCCGACCGCGAGGACCCCCGGATCCGCCACGTGGTGGACGACCTGCTGCGCAGACGCGGCCTGCAGCCGGTCGACACCGTGGTCAACACCCTGTTCCCGCGGCACCTGGCACGGCTGGCCGCCGACCCCGCCGAGCTGGCCGCCCGCTACCGCACGCACTACCCGCGGCTGCGCAAACTGCACCGCGCCAACGGGCGTGGCACCTACTTCGGCAGGCTTGTCGCGCACCCCGCCGACGGCCGCGAGGTCGACCAACTCGCCCGCATCGTCGCCCGCCTGCGGTCACATGCCCGCAAGCCCGGCGCGGCACCACTGTACGAAGCCGGATTCATGCTCATGGACGACGACCCCGAACAGCCCGGACACAGCGCGCACATCGACCCCGGGACGATGGACGCCGCCAGCTCCGACGAGCCTGTCGACGCGACGAGCGACACGCGGCCGGCGACGACCTCGGAAACCGCCGATCCCGCAAGTGCCGCGGACGGCGCCGCGGTCGCCATGATCGACACCCCGATCTACGCCCCCCGCACCGACGCGATGCCCCTGGGATTCCCGTGCCTGTCGCATGTCTCCTTCCAGGCGGTGGGGAACACCGTCCACGCGTTGGCGCAGTACCGCAGCCAATACTTGGTCGAACGCGGCTACGGCAACTACCTGTCACTCGGCCTGTTGTTGCGCTACGTCGCCGACGCCGCGGGACTGCAGGTCGGCGCGCTGACGGTCACCACCGGCCTGGCCGCGGTGGACGGCGGGGTCCGGCAACTCACCACCGCCCTGCAGTCGTTGACCCAGCAGCGCCTCCCGGGCCTGTGACCATCCGCGACCTCTCCGCCTGATGCGCACACTCCGACAGGCCGCGGCCGCAAGGGCTTCGCCGACGTGGCGAGGAAGGGCGGGGGTGCGCTCCTGGCCGCGGGTGACACCTCCCGCCGGAGCCTTCGGCGTCGGACGCCGGCCGGAGGCACGCACCGGACGACCGAGGCCGGTACTCGTTGATCGGGCGCGGACGGGCGGCGACTTGGCCGACAGGCGGTCCTGTACGTCGCCGGTCATGAGGATGGTGGTCGCGGCCGTGTCGAGCCGGACGGGCGCGGCGGGTCCTGCACCGCGTCGGACCGCCGGATCGACCGTACGCGGACCATGTCGTCCCTAGTCGCGTGCGAGTTCGCCCAGTTGGGCGGCGACGGCGTCGTTGATGCCCCACTTGGGCGGAAACCACGGTGTGGGCAGGGGAGCCGGGTCGGGTCGGTAGTGTTGCTTGATCCGGGTGCGTCCCGACAGCCCGCCGATCTCCGGGTGGGCGACACGGGAGTACTTGTCGACCTCGCAGAACAGGTTCTGGCAGTCGATCAGGTGCAGTCGACGCCCGCCCAGACCGGGAAAACTGAGACCCAGACGCGCAAAGTGCTCTTGCTGAGTGTCGGTGACCCACGTGATGATCTGCGACTCGATTCCACGGCTGTCCGGGCCGAAGCACTTGCGGATGCCGTCGCGCGCACCGGGCCCGGCGGCGACGAAAGAGTTCTCGGAGAAGTCCAGGACCGGGGAGTAGTTCAGGTCGATGG
This sequence comes from Saccharothrix hoggarensis, assembly GCF_042678885.1. Taxonomy (GTDB): domain Bacteria; phylum Actinomycetota; class Actinomycetes; order Mycobacteriales; family Pseudonocardiaceae; genus Actinosynnema; species Actinosynnema hoggarensis. The sequence goes on along the minus strand of NZ_JBHTLK010000002.1, from coordinate 81,464 downwards.
CGAACTGGTAGGCCAGGAAGTCGCCGAGGCTGCGCCTGGACCGCAGCGCGGTGAACACCTCGCGCAACGACCGGGCCGCCGTGACCTGCGCGGTCAGCCCGTCGGCCATCAGCGTCTCCAGCAGCAGCAGATGGTCGGCATGTTTGCGGGTTCCACCCAGACGCGGCGGAGGAATGACGTAGGCCGCCGAGTACAGCCTTTCACCCCGACCCCACATCGCGTCCAACACCGCTCGCGCCGCTTCAGTCTGCCAGTCCCGCCACGTGATGGTGCCCAACCGCTTCTCCAATGCCCTCCAGGTCCCGATCTTGTTGAAGATCTTGAACAGCAGGACGCGGAACACCACGTCCCGTTCGTCCCATCCGGCCGGCCACCGGGTGCCGTCGGGATAGGACACCGGAGCGATGGCGAACTGGCTGACCCGGTCGCAGGCGCGGTAGCAGTTGGTGAACCGGTAGGCGGACAGGATCGGATCCTGCCCGTCGGGCCGTGCGTCGACCGGCTGCGCGGCGGGCATGCCTCGGAACCGGTCGAAGTACAGCAGCTGGCGGGCGACGGCGAAACGCCAATAGGTGTCGAACACCGCCGTGGGCCGCAGGCGTCGTCCACCGATTACTACCGGCGCGTCCGAGGTGCCGGGTCCTTCCGTCGCGCGCGGCCGGTCCCCGGAGCGCCCGCGGCCACTGTGTCCGTCCACCGTGACACCGACCGGCACGGCCGCCGTGGTGCGCCGGACGGCGCCCTCGCGCCGTCGGGACGGCATGCCGGGGATGACCGGGGGAGCGTCGGCCACTGTGGACACAGCGGAACGTCGCGGTCGGATCGGGCGAGCGGGCGCGGAGGACATGGCCGACAACCTAGCGTCGGCTCAGGCGGCGGCGGGGAAGGCATGCCGCGCGATCCGACGGCCGCTGGTCGACCTCGTGACGATGTGCGTCGCAACCGTCCCAGCGGCACCCTCGCGGCCCCGTGCGGGGATCCACCCGATCGCACCGGATACACGCCGATCGGGTGGATCCGCATGGCCCGGCGCGCACCCGCGCCGGGCCGCGTTGCGGCATCCGCGCGGTCCGACGATCCGGGCTTCATAACAACGGCCTAGAACCGGTTCCGGATTGTGACGAGCAGGAATCGGATCGAAGGCGGCCGATTGTGTGATTGTGGCGTCCGATTCCGGCGGTCAGCCGATGGGGACTGGCGCGTACAAAGATTGAAGGGGCATAGTGACACCCCTCGCGGTGGTGGCCCGATGCGCGACGGGCCGCCCGACCCGTTCACCGGAACGCGATGTCCATCGGCGTCGTCGGGTCACCCGACGGCATCACACGACACACCTCGGACGAGAAATGACCAGATGTGCACCATCGTGTCCGACCCGCCTGTGGGGCGCGCCGGACCTCGGACCGGCGCAGTCGCCTCCGGCCGACATGGGCATCGCGCAGCCAGGTGCCGCCGTCGCCGCGCCGTCGGTCCGCCGAGCGGGCATCCGCGACGGGTCGGCGCACCGGACCGTCCCAACCGTGGTCGACCGGTCAGCGGGTGGTCGAGCCCTGGTGACGCAAGGTGACTCCGGCGGCGAGCAGGCGATCGCGCACGGTGCTGTAGTCCAGCCCCCGCGCTGCGGCGATCTGCCGGATGCTGTCCCCGGCCCGGTACGCGCGGGCGAGCTCCTGCCCGTCGGACGCCCGTCGTGTCCGGCTCGGCAGCCGTACGCCTGCCTCGCGCAGCAACCGTCGCAGCTCGCGGCGATCGATCGCCGTGGCATCGGCCAATTCGTCGACGGACTCACCGCGGCGGTACCGCTGGGCCAACCGGGCCGCCACATCGGCCTCGGAGGGGCCCAGGCACGATCGCGTGTAGTCCTCCACCCCCGCCTCCACCAGCAGGCGCCGCACCGTGCACGGACGACGGCCGATCTCCTCGGCCAGCTGCCGAATGGACATCCCACTGGTGACGAACTCGACCGCTAATCGCTGTGCGAGCTGCCGACGCCGCCCGCCGCGTAACGCCGCAGTGTCACGCTGTGCGCTCATCCCCGAGGCCTCTCCGGCGCACCGCAGGCCCGACCTCGGCCACGCAGGTCCGGGGGACGTCGACCGTGCGCCTGGTGTCCGTCCGGTGCAGGGACACCGCGATCACACCCATCATGACGCGGCGAGCCGGAACATCGAGGCGATCGCCGGACGGAAAGCAGCCGCCCCGGCATCCACACTCAGCGCTCCGTCCCCCGATTGCGCCGCGATTAATCGTAGGACACGATTAATCGCACTGTCCACGCTCGCAGCCTGTCGGGGGCCCTCATGGAGCACATCTCCGAGTTGTCCGCACAATTGCGGACGCGTGACGGGACGACGCAATGGCGTCGATCCCGCCGATGCGGCCCGAACGGGGCCAATTGCGTCGCCGTCGCGTTCCTCCCGCACGATGTCGTCGGCGTCCGTGACACAAAAAACGGCACCAGGTCCGTCGTGCTGCCGTTCCAGGGCCGCAGCTGGGCCCGTTTCGTCATCGGCACGCGCCGCGTGGCCCGGCGACACACCTGAGCCCGCGGTGTCCCGGTGTGCGCGCACACCGGGACACCGCGACACCGGCCCGGTCACGCCGACGCTCCGGTCGGAGCCGCCGATGGCCCGGCCGCCCAGGCGGAACGGGGTGGACACATGTCCGTTCCGGTGAGTCCGACGCGACAGTTGCTGGGGCGCGCCCTGCGCGAGGCCCGCACCGCCGCAGGACTGAGCCAACACGCGGTGGCAACCATCCTCGACTGCAGCCAAGGAAAGATCAACAAGCTCGAGTCGGGCGTAGTGGTGGTCAAGGACACCGACCTGCGCCTGCTCGTCAAGCACCTGGGCATCGACGAGGCGACCGCTACCCGCATGGTCGACCTGCTGGACATGGTCCGGCGCGAGCGAGGCTGGTCGGGCCGACACGCCCTCATCCCCCCGTTCTTCCGCCGCTACCAGCAGTCCGAACAGCACGCCGTACATGTACGCGGATGGCACGCCGAGGCGATTCCCGGGCTACTGCAGTCCGAACGCAACATGCTCACCCTCCTGTCCGTCGCAGGCCCCGACGCCCTCGACGACCAGGTCCGCAACCGCGAAGAACGCCGTCAGGTGTTCACCGCCAACCCCGACGCCCAGCACCACTACATCCTCGGCGAGGGGGCGTTCCACCGCATCCGCAGCAGCCGCGGGCCGGGGGTCGCCCTCGACCAGGTCGAGCACCTGCTGCGGACACTGGACCGACATCCGCAGCTGGCCGTGCAGGTACTGACCTACGCGACAAATTTCGTGCCCGGTGACTTCAGCATCGTCACCATGCCAGAGGGACTCGACGACTTCGTATACCTCGAACGAGTGAACAACGCCGACTACCTGACCAAGGAAAAGGACCTGCTCGCTCACGATCACGCCTGGTCACGGCTGGCCGAACAGGCCCTGAGTCTCGAAGAGAGCCGACGCCACCTGGAAACGTTGCGCAACCATCTGTGCGATGAATCGTCAGACTAGTGCCGTCTGCCGCGCATGCCGGACCGGCGCTACCGTCGAGCAATCGGAGAGCCGTCACGGCCGGACCGGAGGACGACAGGCGTGACCGACCCCCGACCACCCGCAGAGCACCCCATCCCCAACGAGCGCGGCCCGGCGCGGGACGACATGACCAGCGTCGACACAAGCCGGCCCAGCGCCGCGCGAATCCAGAACTACCTGCTCGGCGGCGAGGCACATTGGACCATCGACCGCGGTGTCGCCGACCGGGCGCTGCAGGAACTGCCCTCCTGGCAAGACGTCCACATCGCCTCACGTCTTCTCCTGCGCCGCGTGATCCGGTTCCTGCTCGCCCGCGGCGTACGTCAGTTCATCGACGTCGGCGCGGGCATCCCCGACGCGGCAGCGATCCACCGGCTCGTCCGCGATCCCGTCCACCCAGCGACACGCACCCGGCAATCGGGGCGCTCCAGCGCTGCTCGCGTGGTCTACGTCGACCGGGACCCGCTGGCCGTGGCGCACTGCCGCGCCGCGCTGGCACGGGACGGTGACCAGCGCCGACACGCCGCCGTGCAAGCCGACCTACGCGACCCCGACGAACTGTGGACCCGTGTCGCGGACACCGCAGTGATCGACCCCCGCCGCCCGGTCGCACTGCTGGTACTGGCGGTGCTGCACTTCAACCCCCCCGACCTCGCACGGGCTTCCGGACACGATCCCGTCGTCGATTCCATGGCCGCGTACCGCCGATGGTTACCGAGCGGTTCGTATCTCGCGATCTCACACCTGTCCGACCACCAAGTTCCCCCGCCCACGGCGGCCGAGCTTGCGGCCGTGACCGACCACTACCGCCGAGCAGGCGTCCCACTTTCGGTCCGATCACCCGACGGCATCCGAGCACTCTTCGGCGATTTCACCCTCCAGGAGCCCGGACTGACTTGGTGCCCCCTGTGGCACCCGGACCTCGTTTCTGACGCTCGAAGTGCCCCCCGTTTCCCCACGCCGCGACACTCATTACTGCTGACCGGTTTGGCACGCAAAGCCTGACCCGCAACCGATTCCGTCCCGGACGTCAGGCTTGGGACCGTCGGACAGGAATGATCGGCGCGAGGCCTGCCGAGCTGAGAGGACCTCCTACTTGATCGGGGTATCCCTTCGCTCTTCGTGCGTGAGTGCGCAGACTGCCGGCCGTCGACCCTCAATCACGACGCTGACAGGGCAGGACCTACGTTTCCCAGTCGTGCGTGCGGTGTTCTCGGACGACCCAAGTCCAACCAACGGGTGTAATGCCGGAGCTGCTCAGGTAGCCGACGCGGTCCAGGTCGGTCGTTGGCGGCGTCGCTTCCGGTGTGGTGGAACGCAGCCCGTTGGGGGATGGTATGGATGGATGATCTGCGGGCCGCGGTCGGTGGTGCCACCTGTGCTCGGGTCGAGGCGCCGGGCCGCCGGTCTGGGCATGTGAGTGGCAAGGGCTGGTACGACACGGTGTTGGGTGTCCGTAGCGGCGCATTGGGCCGATCTTTGGTGATCGTTTGGGGAGGGCATGGCTCGGGTCGTGTGGCGGACGGCGGTCCTGCTGGCAATGTTCCTGATCATCGCGGTGGCGGTGATCGTGTTCACCGATCCACGCCCGTCGACGGTGCAGGTCGAGGCGTACGGGCCGCTCGAGATCGAGGTGTGCCCGTTGCACGTGACCGATGACGAATGCTGGTCGCCGACGCCGGAGCCGACGCCGACACCACCGGTCGAGCCCGCTCTCGTGATCGTCGTGGCCGTCGTCGTGGCCTTGGTGTTGTCGGCGGCATGGGAGTTCTGGCGCCGCCGAAGCTCGTGGCCGGCCTGACCGGTTGCGGGATCGATCAGGCCGGCCAGATTTGTACCAGCCACCGTTCGATCCCCTCGGCGAAGGACACGGGTCCGGCCGCCTCGATTGCGGTGCGGCCGCGGACGTAGGCCCGCACCCGGTGGGCGCCGGGTGCGGGCAGTGTCAGCACGTGTTGCCCCGGAGCTGAGGTGAACGAGGCCAACAGGAGCCGGTCGAAGTCGGCGGTGAAGTCGTCCTCGGCCACCGCCTCCCACTCACCCGGTTCGCGGACCGGCGGAGACGCCCACAGTTCCAGCCTCACCGCGGCGGTGTGGTCGTTGCCGGCGCTGTGGAACAGCACCCCTCCCGGTCCTCCCGCGACCAGCCAGTCCTGCGGGCCGGGCGGCTGAATGGCCGCCGCCGTGTGCGGGCTGTCGAAGACCTGAAGAGTGAATCTGTGGTACTCGACTTCGACCATGTCGTCCACGGCCGACAAGCGGGCTGGCTCTGTCACAACGTCATGCTAGGGCGTGATGATGACGTAGAAGGGGTCTCCGTCCAGGATCCGGTCCTCGCGCAGCCAGGCGGAGTAGCGCCCGCCGGCGGATCCGTTGTGAGACTCCTCGACCGGACGGACGGCATAGTCCCACACTGATGCCGGGTTGACCCGCGCGGAATTCTCGTAGGTCGCGGCGAACGGGTACTCGTCGCATTGCATGGTCCTGCCGTTCGGGCCTTTGGCGAAGTTGCTCCCGAAGTAGTTGACGCAGGTCCGATGGACTTTACGTCGTGACGCCTTGATGCTTTTGCTGGTGTCGTAGCCGCTGTACAGGCGGTGCAGTTCGCTTTCCAGGTATCTGCCGGGAACCTTCTTCCCCGGGTTCGCCGGTGCGATGATAGGTCCGCCGTTCTGCGCGTCGCGGATGAAGGTGGCCGACTCGCCCATGGTGTCGTGGGAGGCGCTCATCTGCAGTGATGAGATGACATGGTGGAACACGCAGCGCGAGGAGGAGAGGATGTAGGTCGCCGAGTCGCATCGGAACAACTCGTAGCGAAGGTTGGCGGTGTCCTCGGGCAGGCCGGCCGAGCGGCCCCAGACGGTAAACAAATAGGAGAAGTAGCCGCGCAGTTCGGCCGCGTACTTGTCGGAGGTGGGCACCGCCGTCGTGGTGGTGGCGACGGTGAACCAGAACGGTCCCGGCAGCCCGAGCTTCCAGTCGGCGATCGGGTAGCCGATCGAGAGCTGCGGGTCGTCGGCGTGTGCCCGGCAGGTGCTCGTCCTGGCAGCGTCGGCGTTCTGGCAACCCAGCCTGAAACCCATGACGCCTGCCGGGTCGATTTCCCCCACCTGGCGGTCGAATCGCATGCGGAGGCCGAAACGAATCTCGTGCGAGCCCGGAGTGGTGGTGGCGATGACCGTGGCCTTGAAGTACGCCGTGCCGATCTGCTGGGGCACACCGTTGACCACTGCCATCTGCTTTGCCTGCACCCCCTGCGTCATGCAGAGGTTGAACCGGTCCCTGAACCAGAAGGCGTTGTCCCCGGCTGTATCGGCGCACTCGTCGAAGTCCACGGGCACGGGCTCGGCGGACTCACCGGTCTTCTCGTCGTAGCGGGCAGGATCGTTGACGACGACGTACTTGCGGTCACGCCAGAGTTTGTACAGCGCCTCGCCCTTGGGCAAGGAGGCGGCTAGGTCTTCCATTTCGCGCCGGGTCTCGGCTTCGGACGTAGTCGGATCCCCCAGGGTCAATGACACCGGATCGTGTCTGGAGGAGTCGGTCGCCTTGCCGTCGGGCAGGACCGGGACAGGCGCGGCCGCCGAGGCCTGTTCCGGCGGCGTGGCGACCGCGATGTCGCTCGCGGGGACGACGGTGGCCAACGCCAGTATGGCGAGTAGGGAGAGGATCTTACGGCGATACATGCTCCACCTTCGGTGCTTGTCGCTGCGACGGTTCGGCCGGAAGTGCGGTGTCGGATGAGCGGCATGGATGTCAGGTGATGACGTCGTAGGCGTTCCAATTGCCGCCCAGGTTGACCACGGCGTCCAGGCCGTCGGTTCGGTCCAGTCGTGACGAACGCACCGGGTACAGGTGGAGTTCGCCGGAGAACTGGCGCATCAGAATGTCGTCGTTGCCGTTTCCTGTGACGTCGGCCACGGTCGCAATTCCGCCGTACATGCCGCCGTAGGCGAGGACTCTCGCACGGTAGCCGGTCCAACTCCAGGTGTTTTCCGTCAAGTCGGGCCGGGCCATCGGGGAGTAGTAGGCGGGGCCGCCGCCGGTCTCCACCGTGGCGAAATCGGGTGCATTTCCGTACCAGTGGGTGAACGAATAGAAAGTGCGACCGTCGCCCGCCGGTCCCGCAACGTTGGCGGATATCTTGATCCGTGAACCGAGAGTGTTGTTCTCGCGTAGCGTCCGCAAGTTCGGGTATACCCAGACGGTGTACTGTCCGTCCATGGCGACGATGTCGTCGTATCCGTCCTGCGTCACGTCGGCAACCCAGATGCGTTTTATGCCATTCCAGCCGGTGCCGATGTTCACCGGGGCCAGCCACGTGGAGGTACCGTTGACAGTTCCGCTGTGCGGATAGATCATCAGCACCCCGTCACTGGCCCGGCGTGCGACAATGTCGCCGAGATACCTGGACGATCCTGCTTCGTCATCACCTGTCGAACCGTCCTTGGCATCACTGTCGACGAAGTTGCCTACACCGATCCAGTTGTGCATATTCCATCCCACGCCCACGAGCGTTCCCGACTCGAACGTGGATGCCCCGTTCACGGAGCCAGAGTGACGATGCAAAGCCAGATCCCCGCTGGCACTGTTCCGGGCCAGCAGATCAGGCCAGTCATCACCGGTTAGATCATAGGACCGAAAGGACGACCTGTAGGAATCCGGCTGATTTACTGCAAGTGAAACGCCGGGGCCGTCAGGAATCATCGGAGCGGCATGAACATGGTGGACAAGAGACAATGACAACGTTGTCGTAACCGCTGCGACCAGGGCGGCAAAGCGGTTCTTATTCATATCGCCTCACAGTTGCGGCGCGACCTAGGAGACAATGCGTCGCGCGTGAATGATACGAAAATTGACGAGAACACCGCGCCCGTCAAACAACCGGGCCGATACCAGAGTATGGTCGGCCAGAATAACAAGTGGCCGACAGATTCAGCTATAGTTCCCCTCCGCAGCTGGCCTGCCCTCCCCGGCATGCCTTACCCACTTTAACGCGATGCCATGCACGCGAAAGGAACTCGGCGAATATACACTGAAACGGCTCAGTGATGATCACCCTTCGTGGCGTTACTCGACCGAAGGGATGAGCCGCCAAGCGACGAGACGTCCGGGGCCGGTTCAGACCGCATCGGAAGAGTCACCTACACCCCCACGGCACGGCGACTGGCCGCCGACGAAGTCGGCCATGATCGACCGACCGTCGTTCGCCCGGCACGTGCGCGGTCGGCCACCAAGGGGTAGGAACCCACATGAGAAGGAACGCTCGACCGGGACGTGCACGCACCCCAATTGAGGACGTCGTGGTCCGCCTCGGCGGTAGGCGTCGTCATAGCCGAGGCTGGTGTAGGGCGCGTCGGTGATCCAGGTGAAGGCGGCGGCGGTGGTGCCACCCCGCCCGCTGCCTTCCATGGCGATGCCGCTGGCAAGCGGCGGGAGGTAGGTCGCGGTGTCCTTGTCCTCGCTGATGACGATCACCTGCGGCGGATAGGACCGACCGCCCGGCATCGCGGTGGCCTGGGTGCTGCCGCCGGACATCCCGGAGACGCGCGACGCGGGTGCGTGCGGCCAGCTGGATGGCTAGCCTTTACGCGTGGCAGGTGAAGAGCACGAGGACGGACAGCCGGAAGACCCTTCGGAGGACGACGGCCTCGAGCTGACGCCGAAGCAACAGGAGACGCTCCGGAAGTCGATGGAACAAGTGCGGCGCTCTCTGGGCCCCCGGATCGACTTCAAGCTTCCGTCCATGTCGCAGTTCATCCCCGACTCGGTGCTGAAGAACATCACGACGCTGTCGGCGTTCGCCGAGGCGCAGCAGGCAATCGTCGGCAACGCCATCAAGCCGTTCCTCGACTCGCAGGCCGCGTGGCAGAAGCAGTTCTCCGTCATCAACAGCGACATCTTCCGGACCACTGCGCTACAGCAGTCCAACCTCAACCGCATCGCCTCGCAGTTGACCAGGAACATCGACTTCGGCCTCGGCGACACGCTCACCCAGGTCGCGTCACGGTTCGCCGCGCAACAGGCATCCTGGCTGAAGGCCATAGGACCGTCGCTTGCCAACATCAAGTGGACGTTTTATCCACCCAACCTGCAGGACATCGAAGGTCTGAGGTTGGAGCAGGTGGAAGAGGTGGTCATGGTCGACGGCATACCGCTCTACGGGGTGCCGCGCGCCTCTACGGCAGAGGCACTGATCCGCGCCGACAGCGCGAGCGAACGCAGGGGCATTCTCGGGCGACGCTGGAGGACCATCTCAGCGGACTGCCGCGAGGTGGTCACAGCCTGCACCACGACGGCCGTCGCCCCGTACACCCGCTTCGCCGTGGCCGCGCTCGACGCCCTCGATGCCGGCCACACGGAGGCTGCGCAGGCACTCGCCGGGTCGCTCATCGACGCCGTCCTCAGCGCCTACTTCAAGAAGGACCGGTACAAGTTCACCCCCGACCGGAAGGGCAGGCGCACGAAGGACGCCTACGACGAGTTCACGGTCCGTCAGTTCATCGCGTTCGCTCCCATGTGGCAGACGTACCAGCAGTTCTTCGTCGAGGACGGAGACGTCGTACCGAACACCTTCAGTCGCAACGCGACGGCCCACACCGTGAGCCCTCGCCAGTACAGCCGTCGCAACGCGGTGCAGGCATCGATGCTCGCCTGTTCACTGTTGTGCCGTCTCGACGAAGAGGCCGCAGACCGGAAGGCCGCCTGAGGCCGGGCACCCCGAGGACCGGCACCGCATCGGAAGTGATCCCTTTGCCCGCCGTGCGTCGGATGCCGACCTCGGCCGACCGGGAGGAGAGCTCCCCTGGGCCGGCGGAGTCGTTGGAGTACAAGAAGATCGTCTCCGGATCGGCCGCGATGCCTCGATCGTGTCCCGCGAGGTGAATCGTCGCCGGCGGCAGGGAAGGCTATCGGGCGGTGGCTGCCGACCGGGCTGCGGAGGCGGCCCGGTCGAGGCCGAAACCACTGGCGGTGGACCGGAATCCGGTTCTGCGGTCGCGGGTGGTAGGGCTGTCGCGAGCGGGTTGGCCGCCGGCGTCGATCTCCGGCCGATTGGCACGCGACAAGCCGGTTTGGGACGCTGGGATTGCGAGTCACGAGGCCATCCTCCAGTGGGTCTACGCCCAGCCGGTCGCCACACCACGGCAGGAGTCGATCTCGCTGCGCACCCGCCGCACGGACAGGCGCGGGCCACGTCCGGCGCCGGCGCCGCGTATTCGCGAACCCCGCTGCTCGACGGACGTCCGGCCGAGGCCGACGACCGCGCCGCGCCCGGCCATCTGGGAGGGCGACCTCGTAATCTATGCGTGCTCTGCCGCAACCGGTTGGGCGCTGGTGGCCAGGTCCACGTCGGGGCCCAAGACGAGGGTGCCGTCGGTGTGGACGATCGCCAATGCCGAGAAGATGGTAGGCCTGATGACCGCCGAGTGGGCCTGGGGCAAGGTGTGGATCCGTGAGCAGGCCTACCGGCGCCTCGGACTGGCACCCATGTTCGGCGCCGACCAAAAGAAGAACGTGTTCACCCAGGCGGATATGCGCGGCTTGGTCGACTACGCCCGCAAGCACGACGTGGGCATGATCAGCGGATGGGGGTGCCGTACGCGACAACCACCAGGGCGACCTCGACACCGAGGAATCGCCTACCAGGTTGGTTTACGACGGGGATTGGGAATCCGGCGGTCGATCCGTTCCTTACACCCGTGTGAAGCAGCAGCCGGGCGAGTTCAGCCGTATCGCCGCCGGCTACACCGGAGGCCACCGCACATCGCCGCCCGCGTAACCACGGGCTCGGGCCGGCCGGGCACCCCTTTCACGGCGGCCACGGCACACGGTGTCTTCGTCCTGCCCCGCCGTGATGGAAGACCGCCACGATTCCGCCACCAAGCCTGCGCGGTGAGGAAAGGCGCCGGTCGTGCGCCTCGGCCACCGCGTGGTCCCGGTGCTCATGCTGCGCGTGGCAGCGTCAGGTCGGCGTGTCGAGTCCCGGTTCCACTCGGCGAGCCACTTTCGGGTGAGTTCGACCGCGGTGCGTGTGCGGCTGGGCCCGGGTGCTATCCGAGGGGCACGTTTTGAGTACCTGACCTGAACGGATCTCTCCGGGAGGCAACATCATGCGACGCGTGTTGGTGACCACCGCCGCGGCACTCGCCACGGCCACCACCCTGGTCCTGCTGGGCGGCACCGCCGCCGCCACGACGGCCCAATTGCCATTGCATGATTGGCCCAACGATCCTAATATCCTCGCCTACCCTGCTGGCATCGTCAATTCCCTCGTCGGCATTGACGTCGATGCCGACGTGGGCGGGGTGACCGAAGGGCTGGTCGAGTTCGGCGAAGTGGGTGGCTACGGTTCCGGCTGGGCTGAGGAATGAAGCCTGGAGTGCCGAACCGGTCGCGCCGACCCTGGGCGCGCCGCTGATCTCGCCGGGCACGACAGCGAGGCCGGCCTGGACGACGGGGTCGATTTCCATTCGCTGCGCCGTTCCTACGTCACGTACCTGATCGAGGACGGCTGGGATCCCAGGTTCGTGCAGGAGCAGGTCGGCCACGAGCATGCCTCCACGACCTCGATCTACACCTGCGTGTCCTCGGACTTCCGCAAGCGCACGCTGCGTCGCCATCTCGACGGCCTGGCCGCCGAGGCCCTGGGCGGGCAGGAGACGCGGGCATGAGACGCAAGGTCGGGTACACGTGGCGGCTGCGGGAGGTGATGGCCGCCCGCGGCGTGTTCACCGCCACCGAGCTGGCGCCGCTGCTCAAGGACCGCGGCGTCGACCTGTCCGCCTCCCAGGTCCACCGCCTGGTCTCGGGCACCCCGGAGAGGCTGTCGTTGCAGGTGCTGGCCGCGTTCTGCGACATCCTCGGCTGCACCCCGGCCGACCTGGTGGCCATTACCGCCGAGAACGCCGGCGTCCGCCGCACCGCCACCGATGACCGGCCCGCGCCGCCGTCGGGCACCGAAAGGCTACGTCCTCGGCCAGCGCTGATTGTCGACGACGAGTGAGCCCCGCCTACCGCACGCCCGAGCAGTTCGAGCGTTGGCACAAGCGCACCTGCGCCCGGTGCGGCCGGTTCGGCTGCTTCGCCGCCGTCTGGCCCGACGGCTCGGTCTGCCGGACCTGTGAGTGCCGCGCGCTGCGTCTCCACGGCCGGTGTCCCGGCTGCGGCGAGCAGCGGATTCTCCCCGGACGGCGACCCGCCGACGGCGCGGCGGTATGCACCCGGTGCGCCGGTTTCCGCCCGTCCTATGCCTGTTCCCGCTGCGGCGGGGAGAGCCAGCTGCACGCCGGTCGGCTTTGCACCCGCTGCACTCTGTCGGACCGGCTGGCCGTTCTGCTCGACGACGGCACCGGCCGCGTCCGCCCCGAGCTGGAGCCGCTGCACCGGATGCTCACCTCGATGGACAACCCCCGCACCGGGTTGAGTTGGCTCGACGGGCGACCACCGAACGCCGGTGCCGCCGCGAATCTGTTGCGCGGCCTGGGAACCGGCAAGATCCCGCTGACCCACGAGGCGTTCCACCTGCTCCAGCCCTGGCGGGCCGCCGCCCACCTGCGGGACCTGCTCATGAGCTGCGGTCTGCTACCACGGGTGGACAAGCAGCTCTGTCTGTTCGAGCGCTGGCTCGGCGAACACCTCGCCGGTATCACCGAGCCCGACCACCAGCAGGTCATTCGCCGGTTCGCCACCTGGCACGTCCTACCCCGACTGCGCGCCCGCGCCGACCGCAAACCCCTCACCCCGTCCGCTCGCGGGTTCGTCGGGGATCAGGTCGCCCGCGCCACCGCGTTCCTGGGCTGGCTCGCCGAACGCGGCCTGCGTCTGTCCGACTGTCGTCAAGGCGAGATCGACGCCTGGCACGCCGAACGCAAGCAGCACGAACGCACCGCCATTCGTGCGTTTCTGTTGTGGTGCATGGACAACAAGCTCACCCGGCGGTTCACGCTGCCCGTGACGCAAATCCGGCCAGCGGCCCCGCTGACCCGCGCGCGTCGGATCGAACTGTTGGGCCACGTCCTCACCACCGACGACGCGCCGCTGCGCAGCGGGGTGGCCGCCGGACTGCTGCTGCTCTACGCCCAGCCGGTCAGCCGCATCGTCCGCCTCACCCTCGACGACATCGTCCAGGAAGCGGACCAGGTCCTCCTCCGCCTCGGAGATCCGTCCTCACCCGTTCCACACGCCTTCGCCGCACTGCTGCTGGACTACACGGCCAGCCGCACCACCATGCGGACCGCGACCAACCCCGGCTCCACCTGGCTGTTCCCCGGTCGCCGCGCCGGCCAACCGCTCCGGCCCGAGCACCTGGCCTCGCTGGTCCACGAACTCGGAGTGCCCACCACCGCCGGACGCGCCGCCGCGATCCGCCAGCACGTCCTGGAGATGCCCGCCCCGGTCGTCGCCGACGCCCTCGGCTACCACCACGTCACCACAACCAGGCTCGCCAACCAGGCCGGCGCCACCTGGAGCCGATACGCACCCGGAGATCACACGCAGCGACCATGACGACGAAGCTGCGACAGTTGAAGGCACGATTCACCAGTTTCGCGAGACCTCGAGTTCAACACTCGACATACTGGTGGGGCTCCGCCGACGCATCGGGCCGACCGCTCCCAGGGGGGCCGCCATCTCCGTGGCGGCCTAGGAAGGGGAGCACTGTGTCCGTCATCGGATCGGTGACCGAGTTCATTCTCGCGGTCACCGGACTGCTGCTCGCAGTACCGCAGGTTCACCAATGGTGGACCACGCGCCGGTCAGCCCACCGCCGGCTGCGTCGACTGCGGCGGCCCAAGCGGCGACGTTGAGCAGGTGCGGGCCGAAAGCCGGTGTGCTTCCGGCCCGCACCGCACATCAAGTACTTCACGCATGTCTACCTCAGCTCCGAAGACCGAAGCTGGTGTCAGTACGCCCGTGTGATCACTCAGCGCTACAACCGCCGAGAACTCGTGACAGTTGAATACGCGACCTCACCAGTCCTCGACCCCCGGTAGGCGTCGACCAGTATCCGCAAGGTCAACGGCACGTTCGCCAGAACGCCCACACCGGCGTCTACGACCGCGCGGATGAACCGCTCACCATCCACTCCGACCTGGGTGGCCAACGTCGTGACGTCGGCACGGGTCAGGGGAGCCAGGTCGGCCACGACACAGCGATCCAATGCCTGCTCAAGCACACCGGTCAGACCGGTGGGGTAGTCGGCGCTGCGGCAGGCGATCAGCAGCCTCAGCGACCGCGTGTCCACAGCGGCCAGCGCCGACTGGAAGCGGCGGGACAGCCGCGCCAGCATCGGACTCTCGTCCAACTGGTCGAGCACGATCGTCAGCGCCGTCGGGAACGGACCAGTGGAATCGGCACGGGGGAGAGCTTCGAGATGATCGCCTATCAGCTCACGGAAGGACGCGAGGTCGGTCAACTCCGACCCAAGAACCCAAACCGTGCCGGACTGCCCAGGCTTCGGGGATACCGTGGCGGCATCCGCGCCGGTCAACTGACCGAAAGCCGTGGTCTTGCCCGTACCCGGCTCGCCCAACAGCACCAGCGCCATTCCGGCAGAAGGCAGATCCCTCAGACGGAGCAACTCCTCGTCCAGACGCCCGGATTCCGGCAGCAGGCCGTTCTCGTCCAGCTCGAACGGCGGGTCCTCCCGATCCTGCAACTGGCGCCCCGCACCCAACGGGCCACCGGCGGATCGAAGAGGGGATCTTGCGTCATCACCCCATGATCGCCCGTCGCCTCTGCCCAAGGGGAATCGCCACGCCGTCCGCCCATCAGTTCCGGGCGGCATGCGCAGCATCGCTGTCTTCCGTCCGGACAGGCTCCCCCGGCGGGCGCCGAGCCGTCGGTCGGCGGGACAACGACGCGCTGGTGGCATTGCAGCGAGCGTGCACCCGACAGCATTACGAACCGCAGTCGTTCACAGCGCAGGTCTGCCCGGCGGGTCGCCGGGCCAGGTTCGACTGAAGATCAACATGCCGAAACTGGTAGCGGTGATGAAGGTCAGAGGGCGTCGATGCAATCCGAGCACAACGCCGTGCCTTCGTCGATGTCGCGGTTGTCCACGGGACACTCGCAGCGCGGGCACCGGTCGTTGAACTCGCACCCGCAGAAGAAGCAGAGACCGCTGCGGTTCGGGCCGGGTTCACCGGTGGTCGGGTCGAACCACACCACCATGTCGTGGCCGCACTCCGGGCAGGGTTCGGTAGGCGTGTCTCCTCCGTCGTGCGCTGCTTCGTAGTGGCTGCCGAGTCCCAGCCTGGTGCCGGTGAAGTCGTCGACGTATGCCTCGCGCGAGTCCCAGCGTGCAGTGCAGAAGACGCACCGGGGCCGACTGTGCTCAGAACCGTGTGGCCGATCGGGGTGTCGGTCTTCCAGAAGCACTGCCAGCTGGCCACAGTCCGGACACCAGGCGGTCCAAACCCGGGCCAGGACAGGACGTAGACCCTGCATCCGTTGATTGACCAGCGCGGTGATCGTGCCGAGAGCACTGCGGATGTCAGGCATGGCCTCGGCGAGGACCTGCTCGTCGGCGGCGGTGAGATGGGTCTCCGGGGTGATATGGGTGTCGATGAAGTCCACGATGAACCCCAGTGCTTTGGCGGCCTGAGCCTCTACTGCTTCGGCGGTGCTGGTCAGGCCGTGGTGCTGGAGCTGGTTGCGGAACCTCTCCAGCGCGGCGGCCGCGCGCTTCTGGCCGCTGGTGAAGGTGACGTCCTGGAGGGTCTGAAGCCGCTTGAGTGCCTTCCCGACGCCGATGCTGCGAAACCGGCCGGCCTGATAGTCCTCCTCGGTGACCTCTGCCAACGTGGCGTCCTTGTCCTTGTCTTCGAGGATGAGTCGCCAGTCCTGGCAGATCAACCGGTATTTCAGCAGTACCTCCACGCCGGCGTGCAGATGCAGCACCGCGTACTTCAAGTCCCTTGGGCTCGGGGTCCGGGTGAGCCGGTGAACGGCGTCGGTGAGGTAGTCCAGGCCGTTCTCCAGTGGCGGGAAGTCGATGCTGCGGCTCATCGCACACCGCCGATGTGGAGCGCGGCGAACTCGTCGTGAGCCTGGTCGACGACCTCGGGAAATCGCTGAGCCTTGTCGTCCTGGCCGATCTCCGGGAACTCACGCAGACGCCCCGGTTTCTCGTCCGCCGACACCTGTGCCGACAACCATGCCTCCAGCCGTGAGAAGCCCCGGTCAGAAGCCTACTGAGCCGTATCCACCCGATTTTCGGTTCTACGGGGAGACCCGGTGAGACAGGACGAGGGCTGCCGCCGAAGGCGTCTCATCCGCGCCGCCAGGATCGATCGTGCCCCTGCACGAGCCCTGCCCGGACCGGGCGGTCCCGCTACGCGGTCCTCGACCTGTTCACCGTGCAGGTTCGGAGACCGGCGACCACGACAGACGTTGCTGGCTACCTCGTTCGGGAGCGGATCGGCGACGCTAGGGTGTCTGATGGATCGCTGCGCGGACGCTGAACCGGCAGTCGCCGTTCAGGATCCTGCGGATGTCGTCGGTGCCGGTCTTGGCGGTGCTGGTGAGTCCGCGGGCCAGTGTCAAGCGCACGATTCCGGCGGGATCGGAAGCCAGTCGTCGCCCGATGTCGTCTTCGCTGTCGTCGATCTGTGTCCAGCAGTGGGCGGCGAAAGCGCGTATCGAGGGGGATCGTGAGACGGCGAGCGCGAGCAGGTCGTGCCTGAAGGTGCCGGCCGGTGCTTGGGCCAGCGCGTTCTGCAGCAGCCGGGGATTGTCGATGTCGCCGTCCATGAGGGTCAGCAGCAGGTTGCGGGCGATCCGGTCGCGCTCCCGCTCATCCGGGGCAAGGATGACCAGCAGCCTGTTCGCCGCGAGCACCAGTTCTGCCGGGGAAGTCAGCCGTAGCGGGAACAGATCCTCGCTGCTGCCGATACCCTGGCCGGCGGCGATCGGTCGTACGGCCTCGAGGACTCTGACGCGGAGGTCGGTGTCCAGCGATCCGGCGCCGCATCGCTGAGCGACGGCGGCGATGGCGTCGATCGCCTCGCGGCGTTCGACGTTGAGCTCTCGCGGTTCCAGGGCGATGTCGAGCATCGCGGCCACGAAGCGATCACGTCGGCCCGGGTCGCCGATGTGGGAGAGGTCGGCCACGCTGACCAGGTCACTGCCGAAGCCCGCGGAGCCCGGTGTGTAGGTGCGTGGTTTCGCCGCTGCGTCCAGCGCCGCGTTGGTGTGCTCGACCACGGCAGGTGTGCGTACTCCCAGTTCCTCGAGCACGGGGATGAGCCACGGTGCCTCGTTCGCGTCGACCGCACGTGAGAGCCGCTCGACCAGGTACCCACTGGCCGGCGCCAGGAGTTCCAAGGCCCGTGCGGTCGCTGCCGGCACCGCTTTGGCCGTCACGCACATCAGGTCGGCGAACTGGTGGGCGGCATCGGCGGCCAGGTCGGGGTGCACCTGGGCGCATCCCAGCAGGAGGTCGACGTGCGCCTCGATCGATCGTCGCAGTCCCCCTTTCCCCGCGATGGGTGCCAGGCGGGCGAGCAGCCTGCCCGCCGCGTCGCGCGAGGAGGACCACACCAAGGAGGCGAGGGTCTTGAGCAGCGTCTCGTTCGCACCCAGGGTCGCCCAGTCACGGATGGGCCCCGCGGTGATCAGCCGCCCCGCCGACTTCTCGAACAGCTCCCGCGCATGCTGCTCGGGAACAAGATCACCGTGCGCGCCGAGGAACTCGTAGGCCGCCCTGGCCTGCCAGACCGGTCCGTCGACCCAGGACTGCTCGGGCACCAGTTCCGTGTCGGGTTGCCGTCGCAGCAGCGCCGTGGCCTTCTTGTGCTCGGCGCCCCGCAGGTAGTGGTCGACGGCCGACCGCACGTTGTCGGCGCCCAGGGCGTCGCCGAGGCTCGTTTCGCACTGCCGCTGGTTGGCCAGGGCCGCCCCGGTCGACATGCGGTGCCTCAAACGCATGAACACCCGGTGCGCCCGGTCGCGTTGTTCGGAGGCGAGGGCTTCCAGGCCGCGCGCCAGCAGCTGGTCCTTGCCCTCGAAGACGGTGAGCTTGTGGCTGCGGGGCAGTGACTGAGCGGTGTGGTGCGTCTCGTAGCCCATGCCGGGCCCGCCGAGGGCGAAACGCAGGTTGCGCAGGTCGTACAGCCACGTGCGCACCTCGGCGTACATCTGCTCTCGGGTGCCACGGGCGACGGCCTGCTCGTAACTCTCGACCGCTCCCGCGAGGTCGTTGCTGCGCGCGAGTGCCTGCCCGTGTCGGGCGCGGGCCAACACGTGCAGCTCGGGACCGCAGTCCGCCTCGATCGTCGCCAGCAGCGACCAGTCCCGACGGCATTCCGCGACGGCGATACGCATGCGCCCGGCGAACTCCACCGCATCGTCGGAGGCCGCCGCCGCGTGCGCCAGAGCGCGGTCGCACAGCCTCTCGACGATGTCGGGTCGACCGGCGGCGACCGCTTCCTCGGCCGACCACAGCAGCAACTCCCCGGCGAACTCGTCGTCATCGCGCACGGCCGCGACGCGTTCGGCCACGTCCGGCAACGACATGTCGCCGGCCTCGTACCGCAACACCGCGTACACCGCCGTGCCGACACGCGCGGAGACGTCCGGCGAGCGCCGGAACTCGTCCATGAGCTTGAGCTCTTCGGGGAACTGGGACGGTACCTCCCCACGTCGCACCGGCTCCCAGGCGGCGACGACGGCCGCGCGTATCGCGGCGTCGTGCTGTCCACCAGCCCGCAACGCCCGGGTCAGCTGCGGCTGCAGTTCGGCGGCCTGGTGGAGGTAGCCGTCCGCCTGCAGGTCGGCCATCACCGACTTGTACTGCTTGGCGGCGGCCTGCGGGTCGGACTTCGACAGCTTGTCGGCTTCGGCGACCCGGTCGCGCAGCGCTCCGCCGGTGAGAGGACCGTGCAGGACGGCATCCGGGGCGAACACCGGTCCGACCTCGTCCCGGGTGTGGACGATTCGGGTGAAGTCGAGTCCGTCGGCGGCAAGCTCGCCGCGCAGATCCCGGGCGTTGGCGAACGTCCGATCGGCCGACAGGTTCTCACAGGACACCAACAGACTGCGCCAGGCTGTGTCGACCCGGGAAACATCGACCATCGACCTGCCCAACACGGCTTGCACGGCCTGCAGGTCCCGCCCGCCCGGCTGAAGGTCGAACGCCATGACCCGGAACACCGAACAGAACGCGTGAAGATCCTCACGTGCGATCTCCGAGCCCACCAGCTGTTTCCAGAGTCGCCGCACGTGGCCGGTGAAGACCGACAGCGCTGTCCTCTCACCCTCGCTGTTGGTCAGTTGCTCCTCGCCGGCGGAGAGGGGCGCCGTCGCCAGCCGGTTGACCACAGTCACCAGATGGCGACGAACCGGTTCGGGAGCGTCCATGTCGGACGCGATCACGATGCGGTCGATCGCCGGGTTCCACTCCCGTTCCGCCGCCGCGCCAGGCGGCCCCTGACGGAACATCCGTACCGCCTGCTCGAGCGCCTGTGCCAGCGGGGATTCCTCCGATAGGCCGAGTCGGAGCTGCTTCTTCGCCTGCACGGCGATGAAACCCTCGTCGCCCGTGAAGGCCACGATGTCGTCGACGGGGTATCCGGCCTGCAATCCCACGTGGGTGAGCCGGCCTGCGGTACGCGGCCACGGCCGCGGGGCACTGGAGGGCAAGCGGGCTTCCGTCACCACGTGCGCGGCGAGCATCGCGCCCACCTGTATCTCGAACCGGAAACCGCCAGCCGCTGCCGAACCGCCGCTGCTACTGGTCGCCATCCGGAAATCCTAGCGGTCGTGTCGTGTCAGGCCCGTCCGTCGTGACGACATGACGCCAGCCGTTGAGCACTCGCCTCCATGCCGAGCCGTGGCGAGCACAAGTCCGTGATCGAGCCAGCCCAGGACACCGCAGCTTTTCGTCACGGTGACGACCTCCCGGTTCCGAAGACCGATTTGTACACCACATCAGCCATCGGATTCGCGATCGCACACCTCACCGACATAATGACACTTATCTCGGCAAGGTACTCCAGTACAGCACGTTACTGGGAACTAAAAGTAGGTTTCTGTTTCTGAAAACAAGCTGAGTGCTAGTGTGTGCGGGTGACAACCGAGACGGATGCGCAGGTAGACGGGCCGGCGGGGCGCACGAAGCCGTGCGCGCACTGCGGTCGGCCGGTGACGGCTCGCCGCCCGACGGGGCGACCCCCTCGCTACTGCCCGCCGCAGGAGCGGGACTGCCAAGCCCGCGCGCGGGCCGAGCGACTGACGGCACGCGCGGTGGAGACCACGGGCGGACCCGCCGCGGTGCGGCAGGTCGTGCTGGACCTGGCCGGACGCCTGGACGAGGCGTGGGAGCCGCTGGGCGACCTGCTGGAGACCACGCAAGCCGCCCGTGACCTGCTGGGTGGGCTGCGAGACGAACTGCTCGACCGCGTCGAGCGAGCAGAACGCGCGGCCGAACAAGCCGCCGCGGCGACACAAGAGGCCCTCGCCGCGCGCGACGCAGCCGAGACCACCCGCGACGAAGCGCTACGACAGGCTCGTGACGCCCGCGACGAACGCGACCGGGCACTGCGCGCCGAACAGGACGCCGTCGACGCCCGCCAAGCCGCGCTGCAGACCCAACAGCGACTGGCCGCCGAACGCGACGCCGCCCGAGAGCAGGCCGACCGGGCGGCGGCCGCGGCCGACGAAGCCGTGGCCGCCGCCACTACATCGGCCGACGCCCGTGTCAGAGAAGCCGTCGAAGCCGCCACCAAGGCGCGCGAGGCCGCCGCCTCGCTGCGCGGCGAACTGGCCGCCACTCGGGAGCAGGTGAACGAAGAGACCGGGCGGAACCGGGTACTGGGGGAGGAGGTGGAACGCATCCGGACCCGATCCGCCGAGCAACTCGCATCGGAGATCGCCCGGATCACCGCCGACGCGGACAAGCGGGTCGAGCGCGCACACGCCGAGATCGACAGCCTGCGCCGCGCCGAGGAGTCCCGCCTGCGCGAGGACGCGCAGCGCCTCGGCGCCCAGACCGAACGCGCCGACCGCCTCGAACGCGAATGTGCGGGCTACGAGGCAACACTCGGCAGAATCCTCACCCTGCTCAGCGACGCCGAACACCAGGCGGTCGGTGACCGGTCCAGGCCCGATCCGATCCGCGAGACGATCGCCGTCATCCTGGCCGAGCGTCCCCGCCGGTCCCCTCCGAGCACGCATCCGTGATCCGAAACCGGAGCGACACACCGCACCCACCCGCCGTGTCACCGTTTTGGTGACACATGTGCCACCAAAACGGTGACACGGGATCATGCCCGAACCGACGACACGATCTGAGGTGAGGTTGTCCCCTTGGATCAGGGTGTCCGATCCAAGGGGACAACCTCAGACACGCGGGGAGCCGCAGCGTTCTCACGCGAGGAGTTCGCCGGCATTCCGGCATGAGAACGCGTCAGTCCCTGACTGTCGACCGGGTGAACCGATGCGTGTCGGCGGCGGGCCGATGGTGGTGCTCGTAGCATCAGGGGATGCCGATCAGGTGGTCGCGGATCCACGTCGAGCTGGGCCTGGGACCGGCCGCGTTGACGTACAACATGGTGCGCAGGGCGGTCGAGGCGGGCATCGCCGAGGCTGAGGACCTCGACTGGAAGCAGGCGTTGATCCCACCTGTGGAGAAGAAGTGGTGGGAGTTCGCCAAGGATGTCGCGGCGATGGCGAACACTCGCGGCGGCCTGATCGTCTTCGGAGTTCGTGAGGACGCGGAGCGTGCCGCTGGGCTGGTCGGGGTCCCCAACGGCGATGCCGAGCGTCAGCGCTTGAGGAGCTATGCCCTGCGGTGGGTCCGGCCGGTGATCAGTGAGCTGGTGATCGAGCCGCTCGACGACGAGGAGAACGGTGGTCCCGGGCTGATCGTGGTGTTCGTCCCTGCCAGCCCGGACGCGCCGCACGTAGTCGGTGAGAAGAACGAGATGGGGGTGCCCTACCGCTCCGGGCCGCACACGGACTGGATGTCCGAGGCTCAACTCGAACGCGCCTACCGGGACCGGTTTGCCCGCCAGACCGACGACCGAGCCGCGCTGCACGCCCTAATCGACGGCCTCGTTCCTGAGCTGCTGTACCTGGATGACGCAGTCTGGCTGGCGGTGGCGACCAGGCCGACCACGTCCCCGCCACCCCAGGGATCACGACCTGACCGTGAGCACACCGCTGGCACGATGCGCACCTCGCTGGAGCTGGCCGGCGATGTCCTGGGTGTCCATTCGGAACGCTTCCAGGTCCTGTCTGGCGACGGCAGCGAGTTTCTGTCCCAGCCGCGCACTGGGCTGAGGAGATGGACGTTCCGTTCGAACCGCCTCGCCGTCAATCCGCACGCGCGCGTCGACCGGGTGATGGTGGAGCTGCACCACGACGGCAGCATCGCCCTCGCGGTCAACCTCGCCACGTTCCTGTACGGCGCGCAGGTCGTCGAGGACAAGCGGCTGCGGGACGTGCTGCTGGTGCCGATCGCGAAAGTGGATGGGCTGCTCGTCGAAGCCGTCGCCGTAGCCTCGACGCACGTCCGGCGCCTCGGTGGGGCCGGCACCATCCTGGCTCGCGCCGTCCTGCTCACCACTCCCGGGAAACCTCTCGTCGCCGTCGACCGCGTGATTCCGGGGAGCATCAGTCCTGTCGAGGTCGTCACCGAGACGTGGCCGGTACGGGTCCCGCTCGCGGTGGAGGCCGAGTTCGACGCCGACGGTGACGTTCCGGCCTTGCACACCGCAGCTCGCCAACTCGCGGAGGACATCCACCAGCAGTTCGGCAGCTCCGGGGCCGCCCTGCCACCCCACCGCGAAGACGACACCACCGTCCAATGACCACCCACGGCCCGCACGACCGCCAGGATGGGCCGTCGCCTCGTACAGGCGTCGGAGTACCGCTCGGCTATCTCTCCGTCGTGGCCACCCTACGAACTGGCAATCCCATTGCTTCGGCTTCGAGAAGCCACGGCTCGACTTCGGTGCCGACACGGTCGCCCCAGTAGGCCAACCAACGCCAAAAATCGTCGAGGCCTTGTTCCAATGAGTGTGCGGTCGTCACCGCGTACAGCGAGGGCCACAGCACCTCTGGGACGTCGTACGCTGTAATCGGGGGACGCAGGCCGAACAGTGGTTGCCGGAAGCGGGCCCCCTCGTAGACCTGGGTGACATGGACGAGCACTCGGGCATTGGCACGATCGGTGGCTGACCAGTGCTCAGGCGCGGTCTCGAAGTGGAGACGTTCGCCTGTGAAGGGATCGTGGTCCCACTCCCGCGGCAACGCCCAGCGGCAGTAGCGGCCATGGCCGGGGTGCTCGGCGAACCAGACCCGGTCCTGTTCCTGCGCGCGGTCGGCTGCGAGACGTGCCTTCTTCGGCAGCCTGGATGATCGGCCGATGTTGGTCGTCATGAGATCGGATTGAAGTACCTGCACCCTTGACGCGCTTGTCCTGCGCGGTGAGTTCGCACGAACGGGGACCAGCGCCGACTCCGTCACGACGGTTCGCTGTGGGTCCCCTTCTTATGCGCAGTCCTGGGCCACACCACAGCCGCCTACCGACCTGCTCCACCTGCCGCCCGCCGTATCGACATGGCGCTGTCCCCGGAGTCCGGTCTTGGGGCCTGGGTGGCTAGGGTGCCGGAGGTGACCGCGTCGAAGTCTGGTGTGCCCGCCGGGGCCACCGTGGTGCCCGTGGAGCAGTACGTGGCGGGGCTGGCCCGTAAGCGCATGGCGGCCGGGGTGTTGTTCCGCGACCGGGCGGGTCGGGTGCTGCTGGTGGAGCCTTGTGTGCGGCCGGACAATGACCGGATCGAGTGGTTGTCGTACGCCGCGTGAGTCGAATCAGCTCGGATGAGTGGTAGGGCCGCTACGGTCCGCCGGTGATCAAGACCGGTTGGCGGGTGCACTACGTTCCGGCCGAGCTGCCTACGCCGCGTTCGCCGCTGCCGTTCGTGGACGAGTTGCCGCGCGATTGGGATCGGTGGTTGGCCGAGGACGACACCCCGGTGCGGACGCCGTTCCTGATCTCGCCGACGTTCGAGTACGACGTCGAGTTGAACGCGTTCTTCCGGTCGGTCGGGATGATCGGTGATGCGTGGAACACCCAGGCCGGGTACGCGCGGGACGTGGCCGCGTTCCTGACGTTCCTGTGGAGGGCGCGCGACGGCAGGTTCTGGCGGGACGCGACGGAGGCCGACCACACTGCCTACCTGGTTTGGCGACGTCGCGACGAGCGTGGTCCGCGAGTGGACGATGCAACCCGGGACCGCGAGGTCGCGGCGGTCAACCGGTTCTACAAGTGGCAGGTCAAGGTCGGCAACGTGCAGGCGAACCCGATCCCGCAGCGGGAGGCCCGCATGGCGCACGCGCATGTCGGGCGGCGGGGTGAGCAGGGCGAGAGGCCCGCGACCTACAGCCACGGCGCCGGCAGTGACCGGATCGAGTGGTTGCCGACGTCCTCCTACCGCCGCTGGCGTGATGTCGGCATGCGGGGCTACGGCCCGGACGGGCTGCCGACGTCGGGATTCCGGGGCCGGTGGGCAGCCCGCAACGCCGGCTTCTGCGATCTGATGGTGCGTACCGGAATGCGGCTGTCCGAGCAGGCGGCGCTGAGCATGTTCGAGGTGCCGCTGGATCGCGGTCTGGGTGGCTACCAGCGGTTCTGGTTGCCGCCGGTGATCGCCAAGGGTGGCTCGGCCCGCTGGATCTACATCCCGGCCTCGGTCGTGGCAGACCTGATCGACTACGTCGAGATCGACCGGGTCGACGTCATCGCGCGGGCCCGCGCTGATGGTGCTTACCAGCGGCTTCGCCGTCCGCTGGTCGTGGAGGACCCCGCCCGGCCGGTGGTCATGCAGCGCCAGCCGGGCGGGAGCGTGCACCGGGTCAAGGTTGACGCACCCCCGCACCAGAAGCACCACCAGGCCGACGACCGCCGAGCCCTGCCAGTAAGGTCGGACGATGGCCGCATCGTCGCCGCAGATCCTGCCACCGGACGAGTATGTTGCCCGCCTGGCCAAGAAGCGCATGGCGGCCGGAGTCCTGTTCCGCAACGAGCAGGACCAGGTCCTCCTCCTCCGCACCCACTACAAACCCCACCTCGAAATCCCGGGCGGGGCAGTGGAAACCGGCGAGGCACCGTGGACCACGGCAACCCGGGAACTCGTGGAAGAACTGAGCTGGGACCGCCCGCTGGGCCGCCTCCTGGTGTTGGACCATGTACTGCCCCACGACGACTGGCCTGAGGGCATGCTCTACCTGTTCGACGGCGGCCTGATCAACCAAACCGACCGAGACTCCATGGTGTTCCGCGACGGTGAAGTACTCGCAGCCGACTTCTGGGACCTCAACGAGGCGCGGGCGCAGATGAAATCACTGGTCGCCGACCGAGTCGCCGCAGGCTTGGAAGCGCTGGCAGAAGGCGTGACCGTGTGGTGCGAACACGGCCGCCGCGTCGCCTAACGAGCAGCCCAAGGCACGATTGCACGGCCATGAGCCCTCGCACCAGCCAGCCTTGCCTGTGCGGCTGAGGTTGTCGGTGGTGAGGGTTAGGCTGTTCGGTAACGCAAAACCCCGGTGCTGCGCACGTGGGGCAGGCACCGGGGTTCACCTTGATTGGCGTCAGGACGATATCCCGAGCACGACGTGGGCCGACAGGAGGCCCGTCACGTTGTGAGCCAGCCCATACTACGCGGTGATCGGGGCGCAGCCCCTTGAAAGGAAGCCGCGAGTGAGACTGGTCAGCGCCCATGTCATCAACTACCGCTCGGTCGATGACTCCGACAGGTTCGACGTCGAGAAGGACGTCACCTGTCTGGTCGGCAAGAATGAATCCGGCAAGACGGCGACCCTCCGGGCGCTCTACCGCCTGAACCCGGTCGAGTCGACGGCGACGTTCGACGAGGTCGTCGATTTCCCCGCCAAGCGCTCCAAGGAGCGCAAGACGACCAAGGGGTTCATCCCCGCCGTCCGCGCCACCTTCGAGCTCACCGACGACGAGATCGAGCTGGTGACCGAACACTTCGGCACCGAAGCCCTGACCACCCGCTTCCTCAAGCTTCAACGGGGCTATCGGACGGGCGGCACGTTCACCGTCGCCCACAACGAACAGAAGATGGTCTCCCACCTGGTCAACGGCCTCGACCCGACCTCTCGGGAAACGATCAAGTCCACGAAGACCATCGAGGACTTCACCGAGGCGCTGCGGGAGCTCCCCGATCGGCCAACCGCCGCGAACGAGCTGCTAACGAAGCTGGACAAGTGGGGCGGCACGGCCTGGAAGTGCCTGCACAGCCTCCTGTCACCCAAGCTGCCGAAGTTCGTCTACTTCGACGACTACGACTCCATGCCCGGCAAGGTCTCGATCCCCGACCTGATCCGCCGCCGCGACGCCGGCAGCCTCGACCGCGGCGAACAGGCGCTGCTCAGCCTTCTGGGCATGGCGGGTGCCGATCTCGAAGACTTCCACAGCACCAACCAGCACGAGCACCTGGTCCGCGAACTGGAGAACGCCAGCGCGGGCATCTCCGACGAGGTGTTCGAGTACTGGTCGCAGAGCAACCAGCTCGCGGTCAAACTGCACCCCTTCGAGCCGGAGGCAGGAGCCCAACCTCCCCTCAACGAGGGGCCGATCCTGCAGATCCGTGTCGACAACAGCCGCCACCGAGCGTCAGTGCCCTTCGATGAGCGCTCCCGAGGGTTCGTCTGGTTCTTCTCGTTCCTGGCCTACTTCACCGAACTCGAGGAAGCCGCCGAACAGGACCTGATCCTGCTGCTGGACGAGCCGGGCCTGTCGCTGCACGGCCGCGCGCAACAGGACTTGCTGCGGTTGATCGACAAGCGCCTGGCACCCAAGCACCAGGTCATCTACACCACTCACTCGCCGTTCATGGTCTCCGCCGACCACCTGCAACGCGTCCGGACGGTCATCGACCAGGACGACGCAGGCACGAAGGTCTCCGCCGAGATCTTCAAGGCCGACGAGGACACCGCGTTCCCCCTCTACGCGGCGATGGGCATTGAAATGACCCAGAGCCTGTTCATCGGCGAACACACCCTCCTGCTCGAAGGACCCAGCGACCTGATCTACCTCGACGTCCTGTCCGACGCACTCACCGAACAAGGTCGGACCGGCCTGGACCCACGCTGGGTCCCGACCCCCATCGGCGGCTCCGGCAAGCTCTCAACCTTCGTCACACTGCTGGGCGCCAACAAAATCCACGTCGCCGTCCTGGTCGACTCCAGCACCAAGGACGTCGGCGCGGTCAAGCGACTGCGCGACAACGACCAACTCGCCAAGGACGGCCTGCTGGAGATCAGCCAGTTCACCGGCACCAAGGACGCCGACATCGAAGACCTCTTCGAGCCGGACTTCTACCTCGAACTGGTCAACCGCGCCTACAAGCAGCACCTCACCACCCCGATCGCAGCAGGCGACCTCAACCTCAACGACCCGAGGACCGTCCGCAGGATCGAGACCTACTTCCGCGACAACAACATCGCGAGCGGCAACTTCGACCACTACAAGCCCGCCGCGAAGCTCCTGCGCGAACAAGCAGACCTCGTGCCCAACATCGCCGACATCACCCTGAACAGGGCAGAACAGCTCTTCACCCTGCTCAACAACATGCTGCCTTCTTGAGCCCAGGGCGGCCCGATCACATGATCGGGCCGCCCGGTCGGAGCGCACAGACACATCGGTCAACGGTCAGCTGCAAACCCCATCCATAACGAGCCGTCCTACAAGCCGAACTTCGAGATCCCGGGCGGCGCGGTGGAGGCCGACGAGTCGCCGTGGGCGACCGCGATCCGCGAGCTGGCCGAGGAGCTGGGCTGGGACCGCTCGTTGGGTCGGCTGCTGGTGGTGGACTACGTGCGTCCGCAGGACTCGCGTCCCGAGGGTGTGGTGTTCGTCTTCGACGGCGGGGTGCTGGACGAGTCCGACCTGGTGGGGATGGCGTTCGCGGACGGCGAGATCCTCTCCGCGGGTTTCCACACATTGGAGGAGGCCAGGGCGAAGGTGAAGCCGTTGCTGGCCGACCGCCTCGGCGCGGCGCTGCGGGCAGCGGAGCAGGGCGTGACCGTGTTGTGCGAGCAGGGTCGGCGCATCGCCTGACCGGGTGATGCGCCAACCCTGGCCGGTGGCGCGGCTACGCGGTCACCGGAGCTGCCGTCGGGACGGATTCCGGCCTGGGGCGTGGTGTCGGGATCACGCTGTTGTCCCCTCTGCCGGTGTGGTGTTTACCCGCGGCGCGGAAGAGGCTGTCGTGGATGCCGTCGGCGTAGAGCAATCCGCCCAGGTCGCGGCGGGTCTTGGCGGTACGGCAGTCGGCGCGGAACCCTGCCGCGCCCAGCAGCAGCGCCAGTTCGGCGGTGATGGAGTCGGCGGTGTCGACGCCGTGCGCCTTCATCGCCGCGCCCCACGGTTCGGCGTCGTCGTGGCCGGCGTCGGCAAGGTGGGAGGCCACGGTGCTGCCGAGCAGCGCGGTGACGAGTCGGGCGTGCGTGCGGCCGAGGGTGACCAGTGCCGAGTCCCGCAGCCGGGCCAGGTCCCCGGCTGCCCGTCGGGCGGTGAGTCCGGCGGTGACGGTGTCGAAGACCGCGGCCGCGGCGCCCAACGCGGTGGCGGTGACCAGGGGCCGGTAGCCGGCGAAGTGCTCGCGCAGCAAACCATCCCGTCCCCGTGCAGGACGTCCTGTGGCCGTACCGGCACGGCGTCGAGGTCGAGGATTCCCCAAGGCCCTGCTGGACTCCGAGCACGCTCGCCGCGCGATCGGCGAGGTCGCCGTCCCCTACGGCTCCTGCAGCGAGCCCAGCAACGTCGCCGCGGGCGGCGATGACTGCCCCGTCCGGTTCCGCTGCGTCGGCTGCGCCCACTTCTCCACCGACATTTCCTACCTGCCCGACCTGGAGGCTTACCTGGCCGACCTGCTGCGCAACCGAGAACGGTTGCGGGCGGTCGTCGACGCCGACGACTGGGCCAAGGCCGAGGCCATGCCCTCCGACGCGGAGATCAGCCGCATCCGCCAGCTGATCAGCCGGGTCAAGGCCGACCTGGACGACCTGACCGAGGAGGAGCGCGCCCAGATCCAGAAATCGGTCGCCGTCATCCGCGCCGCCCGCAACAAGGTCGTCGGCCTGGGCATGCCTCGCGTCCGCCAACCCCTGCCCGACATCCGCCCCGAAAGGACGGCATGAGCAACACCATGATCGACGGGCGGCGCGCCGACTCCGCCCGCCGTCGTCAACGCGTCATCAAGGCCGTCAACGACGCGACCAAAAGCGGCGCGGAGATCAGCGTGTCAGCCATCGCCCGCGCCGCGCGCGTCGACCGCACCCTGATCTATCGGCACCCCGACCTGCTTGCCCTGGTCCACACCGCACAGCCACCCCACCGGCCATCGCAGACGGCGGTCCTCAGGTCACTCGGACCTCGTTGCAGGCCGACCTGGCCAACGCCAACGCCCGCCTGACCCGCCAAGCCAGCCACATCACGCAGCTGGAGCGCAGGCTCTCCGAGGCACTAGGCGAGCAAATCTGGAAGGAGTCCGGGCTCGGCGCCCCGACCGACGTCGACCACCTCCAACGCCGGGTCACCGGGCTCGAGCAGCAGGTCGTCGACCTGCGAAACCAGCTCGACGAACGTGACCAGGAGCTGGACGCGGCGCGAGCAGCAAACCGTGAGTTCATGGCGCGCCTGAACCCGAAACTCCTGATCGGAGACAGGCAGCGGTGGTCATCGCGGTCGAAACTCCGCGATGACCACCGTTCAAGACTCACCGGATTCCGCCGCCCTGTCCTGCCCGTCTCGCTTGTCACCGCTGTCATCCCCGGAGTCGTCACCCTCCTCCAGAGCCCGCCCCTCGGAAAGCAGGATCTTCAGCACTCGCTCAGCGATCTTGCGCTCCTCAGCGGAGGCCGTTACATCCATCGCTTTTTTCTGCGCAACGCGGATGCGATGCTCACGGCTCAGTCTAACGATCCCTTTCGAGACCCGCTCAAAGTAGTGCACAATCAGCCCCACCGTCAGCGCAAGCGCCAACCACTGCGCATTCTCCGCAGCCGCCTCGAACGCCGAAATAACGCGCAGGAGTATTCCGTTCATACGTGTTCGACTCTCTTACTGTTTTTCCGGGAGAGAGTCGAAACACGGAGCTACGCAGCCGCGCGAACCATCTCACCGGAGGCCAAGGAAAGGGCACCTTGTTCCATCGGTGAAATGCCGGGAGCACGAGGCGGACGCCCCAACTCAAGAACTACATGGCCAGGAGGGTCACATGCGCGCGAGACTAGCCGCTCCTCACGAGCGGTCGCCGTCAGAGCGGCTCGCGATTGACGCGACGAGTCGGAACGCCGACCCAGCTCCACCAGTCGCTCCAGGAACCGCTCGAGGACTTCCCATGGGCCAAGCCACTCGAACCGTCGCTCATCGGACTCGTCTGCCGAACGGTCGGCTTGACTCTTGGCAATGACCACCAAGATGAGATTGTCGCCAGTCGTACAAAGATCGGGACGACTCGGCTGCTCGTCAAGCGACGAAGGACCTACGGGGCAGACTTCCGAGGGAGGCGTCTTTCGATCGACTACAGGCCGCAACCATAGCGGCTCGCTCGACAGGTCTCGGGAACCGTCAAGCTGGTCCAGAAATGCCGCGATAAATTCATGCGACCAGGAAAAGCTTCTTTGAAACCGGGGGATTGCGAAGTCGACAAGATTCGCGACCTCACGGGCAGAAAAACCCGATGCCGCTACAGTTTCATTGTGAAGAACAGACCGGATGCGCAGGAAATAACTTGTCGGCAAGTATTGTGCTGAGTCGATGAGGATCGGCAGCACAGATTGAATCCTCATTGAGGGCAGGTCGCCCACCACGGAGCCGCACGAGGCGCCGTCGAGGTCGGTTTGCACCATGCGGCGATTATCGCACACAGGCGGACGCCGCCGAGAGGGGGCGCACGGCGTGTCGCTGATGCCCTCGTCGATACGACAGCACACCAGCCCGACGGTCATGATCCGACGTTCACTCACATTGACTGCCTGGTGGTCGACTGGCCCGCTCATCAACGAGTCAGCCACGGAGTCTTGCCACTGACAAGCCGCCTTGCACCACACCTGTCGTGATCACTAAGCTATGACGGCAATGCTACTGAGCTGCAGAAACCTGCCTCCAGAGACCGCTCGCTAGTCAGCAGCCCCAGAGAAGCGGCGATCCAGGTCTTGCGGCCGGAGACGAGCCACGTGCCGTCGGCGGCGGGTACTGCGCGGGTACGGGTGGCGGCCGGGCGGGATCCGCCGTGCGGTTCGGTGACCGCGATGCCGGCCAGTTCGCCCGCCAGCAGGCGGGGAAGCCATTTCTGCCGGGTCTGCGGACTGCCGTGGCGGGCGATGAGCACGCCGTGTCCCAGTCCGGTGGCGTCGCGTAGGTCGAGGTCGCGGTAGCCGCACAGGAACTGCGCGAACATCCCGAACAGGTGATCACGGGCGTCGGCGTGGCCTTGGACGGCCAACTCCTGCCGGACGGCCAACAGTCTGCGGCTGCGCTCGGCCCCGGCGGGCAGGTCGGCGCCCACCGGGTACGCGGCCAGTGTCTGATCCAACGCGGTGGCCAGCGCCGTGAGCCGTGTCCAGTCGACCTCGTCGGCCGGGTCGATCACCGGCCGCAGTGGGTGCAGCCAGCCGGTGATCGCCTCACCGGGCGCGGTCGGGTTCATCGGACCTCCCCGTGGACGCGGGCCGGGTGGCCGTAGGCCAACGCGCCGGGCGGGATGTCGTGGGTGACCAGGGAGCCGGCCCCGACCAGGGCGTGCTCGCCGATCGTCACCCCGGCCAGGACCACGCAGCCGGTGCCGACCTTCGCTCCGATGTCGAACCGCGGTGCCACCAGGGTGGGTTCGCGGTGCGGGTCGCGCCAGGACAGGGTCTTGTCGTTGATGGTGCGCACGCCCGCGCCAAGGAACACGCGGTCGGCGAGGACGGTGGAGCTGGTGATGTGCGAGCCGGGTGAGCAGCGCACGTCGCGGCCGATACGGGTGGCGCGTTCCACGGTCAGGTGGTGACCGAGCTGGGCGTCCGCCCCGACCCGCACGGCGGTGCGCAGCAGCGTGTGGTGCCCGATCAGCGTGTTCTCCCCGATCTCGACGTCGGCGTAGACGACCGCGCGGGAACGGACCACCGCGCCGGCACCGATCACCGTGCCGCCTCCGGCGCCGGGGCGGATGCTTCCGACCGCGTATCCGAGTTCGGGTTTGCCGATCACGACGTGTTCCTCGATTCGCGCCTGCCCGTTGAGGGTGGTGCCGCCGTGGACGACGGCGAACGGGCCGATCACCGCGCCTGCGCGGACCACGACCGGTCGCGGCTCGCCCAGCTCGTCGGCGGGCAGGAAGATCGCGAACCTGCTGATCACGACGTTCGTGTCGGCGTACAGCAGGCCCGCGCGATCCAGCTCGGCCGCGGACAGTTCCTGCCTGTGGCCGAGGGTGGGGTGGTGAGGGCGGTCATCGTGTCCTCCGTCCGCGGCGGGGACGGGTGGGCTGCCGCGGCGGTCTCCAGGACACCCCGGCCTACCCCACCGGCCTGCGGCTTTGCCGAGGATGGCGTGCGGGTTTGCGGGGTATGCAAATCCGCCGGGACGGACGGTGATCGGGTGGCTACGATCGAAGCTCCTGGTCTGATGCGGGGAGCGCAGACGATGGAACCACCGCGAGCGATCTGGCACACCGACGAGGTCCGTGCCGCCGTCGAATCCGGGGACCTCGGGGCGATCGTGCGCAGCGTCCGTCACGCCCACCACCTGACCCTCGCCGACCTGGCCCGACGGTGCGGCTACTCCGTCTCGACGTTGTCGCGGATGGAGCGGGGCAAGCAGCCGCTCGGTGACGTGCGGGTGCTGCGCAGCCTGGCCAAGGCGCTGCGGATTCCGCCTGCCCTGCTCGGGCTGGCCGACACTCCCCGACGGTCCGTGCGTGCCGCAACACCCGTCGCTAGGGTCGGCGTCATCCTGATGCCGGGCGAGGGGACCGATTCCGTGCGTCGACGCACGCTGCTGACCGGACTGACCAGTCTGGCCGGCACCGCGATGCTCGGTACCTCCCCTCAGGGCTTGGCCGTAGGCGATCCGGTGGCCAACCACCGGTTCACCGCCTTCGGCCCGACCGGGGTCGGGCTGTACCGGATCAGCATCGCCAGAGTCCTCGGCGACTTCGGTACCGCCGTCGAAGCCGCGCGGCGGATCGACCCCGCCGCCATCCCGCTGGTCGAACGCCGCGCCCGCTACTGGTCCGACCTCGCCCGCTCATTCCACCAATGGGGCAAACCCGAACAGTGCTACCGCGCGCTGCTCGCCGCCGAACACGCCTCCGCGGACGAGGTCCGCTACCGCAAACCCATCCAGCAGATCACCACCAACCTGCTCCGGCACCCGACCGCGCGCGCCCTGCCCGGTCTGCGCGCGTTCGCCACGCGCACCGGCACACACGCATGACGGACAAGGCCGACGGGACCGCGTCCTCGTGGACCTGTCCGGAGTAAGCAGACTTTCCCGATACCGGGACGACGTCACACCACGGGCGCGGGATTGTCGTGCAGTTCCAGCGACGGTGGTTCGGCAGTGACCGGGGCGCCGTGAGGGTTGTCCAGGTCACGGATGAACCCATCGTCGCGGAAGGTGACGAGCTTGTCGAAGCCGCGGTGGTGGGTGGTGGGGATGTTGTTGTCGATGATGATCAGCTGTGCGTCGTCGTGGCGGCCGCCGAGTCCGCGGCGGGCGGCGAAGTAGTCGACGGTCCAGGAGTACATGCGGGCGGCCAGCCGCTGGTCGTGGTCGTTGCGGCCGAAGTTCTTCTGCGGGGAGTCCAGGATCAACAGCGTCGGCAAGCGGAAGTGCTGGGGGTTCTCCAGCGCGTAGACGAGCAGGGTCAGGCTGTAGGCGACGGACACGGCGGTGCGCGAGCCGCCGCCGCGTTGCTCGAAGTCCTGTTCGTCGACCAGCGGCGTCCAGGTGTGCGGGTCGAGTCGGGCGCGGCCGGTGGCCCAGGGAAGGCCGAAGGCGTGCACGATCCCGCCGAACAGGCTGTCCAGTTGCCGGCGGACGTCGACGGGGTCGTGCAGGGTGGCGGCGAGATCGGCGTACTCGGTGCGCAGCTGCTGCAGCCGGTGTTCCTCGGAGATCAGGTCGGCCAGGTCGTCGGCCAGGCGCTGGTGGGGAACGTGGAGTCGCTGCAGGGTCTCGAGCCGGGCGCGCAGCGCCTCGCGTTCGGCGGTGGCCGCGGTGACCGCGTCGAGGAACGGGGTGACCACGAGCGTCGTGCGCCGGTCGAGCTCGGCGCGGGCATGGTCCCATCTCTGCTGGGCCAGATCGTAGGCTGCCCGCGTGGCGGCCAGGTCCCGTTCGGCCTGCTCCAGCGTGGCACGGGCGGCGTCGCGGGCGTGATCCAGACGGGCCTTCTCCCGGACCTGGGCGGACCCGGGCAGCGGCAGTGTGCACAGGCTGCAGTGCCCGGGCGGCACGACACGGTCGGCCAGCGCCGTCTCGCACGCGGGGCAGCTTCCGTACAGCAGCGCCAACTGCTCGCGGTCCTCGGGCGAGGCGTTCTCCACGGCGGACAGCCGGTCCAACGACCGGTCCAGGGCGGTCACCTTGTCGACGGCTTCCCGGTGGCGGCGGGCGGCCCAGTCCTCGCCGTCGCGGGCCCGGTGACGCCTATGATCCGCCTGCTCGACCTGCAGACGCAGGTGCTCGGCGAAGCGGGTCGCGGCCGAGGCCTCGTCGGTCATCCGCCGCACCAGGTCGTCAGCCTGCTTTTCCTGATCGCGCAGTCGGCTGAGGTCGGCGGCCAGGGTCTCGAGGTTGGTGGTGTCGGAGGCGGCGAGGAAGTCGCGGATCTGCTTGTGCTGCCGCCGGCGGCGGACGATGTCGTTGTTGAGGTCGGTGATGGTGCCGGCGAGACGTTCCAGTCGCGGATTGCTCAGGTTCAGCAGCAGGGTCAGCGCCGCCAGCCGTTCGGTGTGCCGCTCCGGTGGGCGCACCACGAACCGGTCGATGTCGTCCTGTCGGATGTGCAGGAAGGGCAACAGGTCCGAGGCGAAGTCCAGCCGTTTGTCCTTGGGCAGCCGCACGGAGGCGAAGTCGTCGTCCAGACCCAGCCGGGCCAGCAGCCAGTCGGAGATGCTCTGCCGTCCACTGTGCGCGCGAACGTGGAACACCCCGACCGGCGTGCCGTCGAGGTCGGCCACGGTGACCGTCCCGGTAGACCGGCGTTCCCGGCACAGCAGGTAGGTGCCGTCGCCGATGCTGATCTGCGCCCACGGCCACTACACGCACGTCCATCGCGCCGCGGAACACCACGGCGTCTCCGAGCACGTAGTTCAGGCAGCCGACCATCGACGTCTTGCCGCGATCGATCGGGCCGACGATGCCGACCAGTCGACCGTCCAGGCTGTACGGCCGCTGCCAGCCCGTCCGCGTCTTGATCTGCACCCACCTGATCCGCAGCCTGCCGCTCACGCGTCGGCGTCCTTTCCTCGGGCCGGCAACACCATGAGCGTGCCCGTTGACCACGTGTCGCCGTACCCGGCCCGGTCGTCACCCGGCCGGGTAAGCCCGACGCGCCCGGCCGGGTCACGGGGATACAACCAGGGCCTGCGTGGGCGCAGCCTCGAACCCGCCGGGTCGCCGGCGGCCACGGCCGTTGCCATGATGCGGTCATGGCGGCACACGATCCGCGCGATGCCGATTCGCGGTCTGCCTGGGATGCACTTCCGGAGCAACGTCGCACCGTCCTGCTGCGCAGACTCGGGCCGCGGCTGGGGGAGCAGGGCGTGCGGGACCGGGTCGCGGGCGCCGCCCAGTCCACCTGCCGGTGGCGGTGGATGCGGGTCCATCTCGGGGATCCGTGGGCGGTGCCCGGTGATGACGGCCTCTTTCACCTGGCGGTCGGTGATGTCGTCGTCTGCAGTCGAGTCTCGCCCGAGCGGACGACGACCACACTGTCGGACACGTGCCATCCTCGTCGACGGCGGTTCTACCGTCTGGCCGGATCGACCGGACCGGGCGCCGGGATACGAACCGTCGACTGGACGGTGACGTTCGTCGGGGCGCCAGTGCCTCCGAATGACGTGCCGCCGGGATCACGGTGTGTCTATCCCTCAGGACGCAGCGACTGGCCGCCGTACGTCGACAATCGCACCGCGCTGGGCAGGATCCGCCGGACACTGATCGACCTGTCCGCGGGCCGGTGCCAGGCGTGCGGCCTGCGGATCGGGGTGGCGGTCGACCACGACCACGACACCGGCAGGGTCCGCGGCCTGCTGTGCAGTCACTGCAACGCCCACGTCGACACCTGTCCTCATGTCGACGGCTGTCCTTGGGCGGATTACCTCGCCGCGCCCCCGGCAGCGCCGCTGGACCTGTTCTATCCGCGACACGATCGTCGCCTCCGGCCGCGCCGTCCACGATCGGATCGGTGACGGCACCGCATAGCACCGGCTCTGTCGAGCGTGTGGTGGATCGACCGTCGAGGCCGCCGCACCACACGATCGAGTGGACGACGTCGTGAGCTGTTTTCATGATCTACGGCACACACAACCCGACCGGCATGACGAACAAGCCGCTGTTTCACACCGTGTCCGAGGCCGCGCGCATCCTGCGCGTCGCCCCGTCGACCTTGTATCGGGCGATTCGCGAGGATGCATTCCCCGCGGTGCGCGTGCGCACTCGGTACATCGTTCCCGCGAAGGCTATCGAGGCTCTGGCCTCCGGCGCGACACAGACGGGCGGAGTGCTCGATGTGGCCGCGATGGTGCAGGAGCGGCAGGCGGAGCGGGAGTTGGCACAGCGGTGGCACTGAGTGTCGCGGTGAACCAAGGCCGGCTCCAGCAGAACTTCCCACCGATCGTACGATCGCACAGCCGTCGCAGGGGATGACAGACACTCCCGGGCCCGTCCGCGCGAGACCGCGAACGGCGTCATCCACCGGTGCAACAGCAGCAGGCGGTCGCGACGACGAGCCTGCGGTCGGCACGCCGTGCACAACCGATCATGTGTCCGGCGAGCCGGTCAGGCGCTGGCGCACCTGGATGGCCAGCGCGACGACCCGATCGTGGGAATCGGCGGAGCCGAGTGCGGCGTCGACGAGCTCGAGCGCCGTCCGGACATCGGCGGAGGGCATGGTCGCGTCGACGAGCGCGCGGTCGAGCTGCTGCAGACCGTGCAGCAACTCGACCGGATCGCGATGGACCAGGCCGGTGCGCAGAGCCAGGAGGGTGGCGTCGGCGGAATCCCGAGCCAGGTGAGATGCATGACCTGCCGGTGCGTGGTCCGCAGACGGACGCCCGGCCGTCGCCCGGGCCTGCCGTAGGGCCTGTTCGACGATGTCGACGGCGGAGCGGTCGGGGTGGCGGGCGGCCTGGTTGTAGACGCGGTTGGTGGTGTCGACGGAGGCGTGGCCGACGTCGGCTTGGACGTCGGTCATGTCCGCGCCGCCCTCGGC
This sequence comes from Saccharothrix hoggarensis, assembly GCF_042678885.1. Lineage (GTDB taxonomy): Bacteria > Actinomycetota > Actinomycetes > Mycobacteriales > Pseudonocardiaceae > Actinosynnema > Actinosynnema hoggarensis. The sequence goes on along the minus strand of NZ_JBHTLK010000002.1, from coordinate 43,471 downwards.
GGCGGCGGTGACGTAGAAGTGGCGCAGCAGGTGCGGGTGCATGCGGTCGGCGAGGTCGGCCAGCAACGGGCCGGCCGCGGCCGCGAGGCGTCGCAGCAGCGCCCACACGTCGCGGGGGTTCAGCGGGTCGCCGTCCCGGGTGACGATCAGAGGGGAGCGGCGTGCCCCGACCGTGCCGAGTCGGGCGGGTGTGGCGGTGGCGTCGTGTCGGTCCCGTTCGGCCAGGTAGTCGTCCAGTGCCCGGGCGGCGAGATCGGAGAGGTACACCACGCGGGTCTTGCCGCCCTTGCCGTGCACGTACAGCGCGCGCCGTCCCCTTGTCGTGTGCAGATCCTCCCGTCGCAGCGTCGTCAACTCGCCCACCCGCAGCCCCAAGGTGAACAACGCGACGATCGCGACCGCGCGCAGCCGCTGCAGCGGCGATCGGCCGCGCCGCGGCGCCGCGGCGGTGGAGAGCAGACGGTCGGCCTGGGTCGCCGTGAGTACGATCCTGCGGCTGGTGTCGCCTACGCTGCTCAATGTCAGGCCGCGCCGGTCGAAACGCGTCGGGTCGACGGTGACGGCGCCGTGCTCGGCCCAGAACGCGTACAGGCTGCCGACCACGGCCAGCCGATGCGACCGGGTGCTTTTGGGCACCTCGGCGGCGTCCATGTCCAACTGCCAGCGTTTGACGTCCGCCGCCGTGGCCCGCAGCGCGTGCACACCGTGACGTCCGCACCAGCGCAGCCACGCCAGATCCCGGAACCGGCCCGGGCGAGTCGGTGGTCGTCGGGTGCCACCGGTCGGACGCGGGGGTGCGTCCACAGTGTCCGTAGTGGACAGTGGGGTGGTCGTCAGCGCACGTACCCACGCCCGCTCCAAGCCCAGCGCGTCGGCGTAGGAGAACCTGGTCGCGGGGGAGCGGTAGCCCAGCAGCCACTCCGCTACCAGTCTCTGCGCCTGCCGCGTCTCGTCCTCCCCCGGCCCGTCGACGTCCGGCACCGTCCCCCCGACCTTCACAGGTCGCTCTGTGGACGATTCGCGCACGGCTGATCCGTTGTCGCCGGACCCACCATGATCCGAGTCGGGGTGTCGGCGAGAGGTCAAGGCACGGTCAGGCACGCAACGATCTTAGATCCGGCGACCGAACCGTCATCGGCGCTCGTCCCGGCAGACGTGGATTTTCATTCGGGGACGACCTCCCCGGCCGGCCACGACGTGGCGTCCACGTGGAGCCGACCGGAGCCGGTGCCGGGTGGCGGTCCAGATCACCCGGTCGTGCGTTTCGGGCGGTGCCGCCAGGCCGGAGCGGGCGCGTCGTATCGGACGGCACGACCTGCCGTGCTTGGGTGACCACGTGACCGCGCGGCTCGACGACCACATCACGGCGTCGCCGCCACACGCACCCACCCTCCGCCCCGTCGACGTGCCCTGGATGCAGGGACGAGTGCTGCGGCGACGCGCCTGTCCCAGGCGCGCGTCGGGACGCATCGGCCCAGGGCAGCCAGGGCTTTCCGACCCGGCTTTCGCCGAAACCGGGCGCGCCCCCCGGACGACACGGCGTCGAACGGCCCTACGCACGGTGCGGTGCCGACAGGCGCACTCACCCCTACGATGGGTGAGCCCGATTAATCGCAATGCGTATGGCCGGTGCCATCGTCCGTGAACCCAGTTCCCATGCCTGTGTCGCCGTCCGCATCCGCTCGTTCCAGTCTCTGCCCGCCGCAGCGGCAGGCGCGGGAAGCGCGGTACCGGACGGAGGCGCCCCGCCGTCCGTGTCGCGTGCGGAGTCCCGTGCGGGGATGTCCGGTGAGGCGGTGTCGGGGGCGTTGCCGCGCTCGACTGTAGTGGCGTCGTCGGGGCGTAGATCGTGTTCTTTCATAACCTCACCCGTTCGTGTGACCGCCGGATCGCGGGTGCGACCCGGCACTGTTGTGGCCCGCTCACCGTGGAGCCGGCGGATGTCGCCGCCCGGACGCGCGTGGAGGCGAGTTCGACAACGGGCAGTCCGATGCGGCGGGCTTCGGTGGCGCCGATGACCGCGCCGTGGGAGCTGGGATCGTTGATCAGTGCGTCGCCGATGGCCCGGCACATGGTGTCCACGGCCGCGGTGTCGCGGTCGGGGTTGCTGCTGATCGCCTGGCGTGCCATCTGGTCGGCGCGGGCCAGGGCGGAGCGGGCGAACTCCACGACGGTGGAGTCGATCCCGCCGAACATCGCCGCGTGCAGCGGGTAGGTGTCGGGCCGTTCCGCGACGTCGGTCATGGCCCGCTCGACCGCTCCGATGAGGTCCTTGGCCGACACGAATCCGCGTTTGCCGACGAGGACTTGCGGGTCGATCGGGCCCAGGTCGGACGTGGCACCCATGACGATGCGGTGTGCGGCCAGCGCGAAGATCGTCGCGGCGCTCTTGGCGATCTCCGGTACCAGCACCACCAGCTCCCGGCAGGAGTGCTGGGCCATGCGCGCCAACCGGATGGCGACCTCGCCGTCGCCGCCTGGAGAGCACAGCAACACGTGCAGATCACGGGTCGGGTCCAGTCCGTGCAACACGTCCTGGAAGAACGTGACGCTGTCCTCGGAGATCTGGTCGATCATCACGACGAGGTTGCAGCCGAACGCCGCCTCGTAGTCGCTGATGAGGTCGCGACGGCGGTAGCGGTCCTCGTGCTGCGCGCGGAACAGCGGTGTGTACGTGGGCCGAGAGACCGGAGGTTCGGGCTTGCGGTCGACCACGAGGTCGACCTGAGCTTCCGGGGGCCGCCCGGTGATGGTCGGCCCGCTGCCCGGTGCGGCACCGTCGATCACGTCACCGGTGTCCGCGGTCAGTGCCCCGTTCGGCCCTGTGTGGACGGTCCGTCCGTTCGGGACGACGCGGTCCTCGAGTGGGGTACCGGCCGTGCCGAGGTCATCCCACCCGCAGTGGGCCATGATCTGGGGGCTGTGGACCCGCTATTTCTCGCTCGGCCCGCTGACCCATCTCTCGGTCTACGAGTCCGCCAAGGCGTCCCAGGTCCACTCCGCCAAGAACCCACGCACCTGACGGAGCCGCGCTCCGCACGCGCAGCGCATTGCAGAAGTGTCTCGTCACAGCGCTGTGGCTCAGTCGAGCAGGGCTCGCTCTTGATTTGGGCGCCTGCGGACCGGACTGAACCGCTCGAGCGGGCGATTCTCGCTGTAGTAGTAGACGTGAAACGGTGCAAGCACCTGTTCCGAGGAGTTCGGCGCCCGTGAACTTCGTACCTCCGTGGTTCCGTGCCTGCGCTCAGCCACTGGGAACTAGAGCGGACATCCGGCACGGGCGATACCGGCCAGATCACGCGCCCGACTGATCGCCGAACACGCCCGCGCCGCCAGGTCGTCGACGCCATCGACCACGCCACAACCCACCCACAGACCGCCGCGCCGACGGGCACGCATAAGAACTCGACACGGCCATGGCAATCAGCCAGGCCCTGCGCCGCCGGGCCGAGGACGGCCATCCGCGCGTGTGAGGCGGACCGAGCTGTCACGGGGCGGTGTGCTCATTGAGGGTGAACTATCGGTGTGCCGCACGGCGCGGAAGCACGAAGCCGGACACGGCGTTCTACGGTGGTCGGGATCGGTGCCCGGGGCGGGTGCCCGACTGTCCGGGAGGCACTGTGGCGCTGATCCTGCACTTGTCGGACCTGCACCTGGCTCCGCTGCGTGACGACGAAACGCTGGGCGACTACAAGCGCCCGGTAGTACCGGCAGCGGAGCGGGCCAGGCGGACGAGCAGAATCCGCAGCAGCCTGCGGGCGTTGGGCACGATGCTCGACCGGGAGCAGCGGACGTTGGACGCCGTGGTGGTCAGCGGTGACGTGACCGACCGCGGTTCGGTCGACGGATTCGCTCTGTTGCAGGCGACGTTGGCGGAGTTGGGCGCGACACTGCCGCCGCCGGAATCGGTGATGGTGGTCCCGGGAAACCACGACGTGCGGTGGTACACCGCCCCGTCGCACCCGGACCGGTACGCGGCCTTCGTCGCCGGAGTACGAAGTCTGGGTTACCGCACGCCACTGCTGGAAGGCGTGGACCTGGTCGACGAGCACACCGCGCCCGCCACCGGTGTCGATCCGGTGATGATGCTGGACGGCGGCACGGTCGCAGTGGTGGGGTTGAACACCGCCAACTACTGCGGCGTCGAAGAAGACACCGATCCGGAGGTCGCGGACGCGGTGCGGACACTGGACTCCCTGATGCCGGCGGACGAGAAGTGGGACGCGTTGCGGCGCGACTGGCGACGGCGTGGGAGCTTCGACATCGCCCGGTTGGGTCCGCTGCAGCGCCGTTGGGCAGCCCACCTGCTGCACGACGCGGTCCAACGGGTTGACGGCGACGGCCCGGTAGTGCGGGTGGCGGTCATGCACCACCAGCTGCTGCCGGTGGGCATCGACGAGGAGGTCAAACCGTTCGAGTCACTGGTGAACCTCGGCGAGGTGCGGGAGTTTCTCGCCGCCAACGACATCGACGTCGTACTGCACGGACACAAGCACACCGCCGGGGTCTACGAGGACCACTACACACCCAACGAAGGCGACACACCGGTGCGCGCAGTCGTGGTGTGCTCGGTGCGCACGATCGGTAAAGGGCAGAGCGGCACCGGTGAGTTCGCCAGGCTGGTCGATATCGACACCGGGATGCCGACGCTGCGGCGTGTCCGGATCCAGTCCGTGCCCGCCCGCACGGAGGGTGTTCCGTTGCACGAACGCGACCTGACCGGCACCCGTAGCTTCCTGCTGGCACCTCCCGGCTCTGCGGCTGCATCCTTGCCTGCCGGGTCTGCGGCGGTCTTCGCGGCCGACACAGCCGCCTTGGTGCACGAGCGGATGCTCGACGCGGTCCGGCAACCGGGCGGCCTGCCGACACCGACCGTGTGCCGGATCACCGACGGCCCGACCGCTCTGCTCGTCCCGCCCACGTACCCCGAAGTCCCCGGTCACGCACCACACCGGCTGCAGCAGTGGTTCACCGAGATGGTCGGCTGGTGGCAGAGGCCTCAGGCCGGCCGGGGCATGCAGTTCAACCACGGCGAACGACTGCGACGCTTCCGCGCCGACCTGGACCAGATCGACCGTGTCGTGACGGTGCTGCGCGCGGAGCCCGACAGCAGCCGGGCGCTGGCGGTGCTGGTGGACCCAGTCGACGACCGGATCGACGACCCGACCGCACGGTTCCCCGCGTTCACCCTGGTCCACTTTCTGCTCACCGCAGGCGCGGTGGACGTGCTCGCCTACTTCCGCAAGCAGGAAATGGCGTACTGGTGGCCGATCAACGTGGCCGAGTTGGCCACGCTCCAGCGCGAGATCGCTCATCGGCTGACCGAGACCGGTCGCACGGCGCGCGCGGGAGCCATCACCACGGTCACCGCCCTGCCGCAGATCGGACGGAGCGTGCCGCAGGTAGCGCTGCCGATCGTGGACCGCATCGCCGACGAGGACCGCACCGCGATCGTGCGCAACGTCGCCGCCCTCGTCGCACCGGCAGCCGACCGTGCTGCGGAACGCGCCTGGTGGAAGGCGTTGTTCGCCGACTGGTACCCGGCAGACGAGCCCGCACCGGACGGCGATCCGGCCCCGACGTGGGGGCTGGAGGTGCTACGGGACACCGTGAAGGCCTTCGCCGAGGCGTTCCCCGATCAGGCACGGCTGTCGCGGGTCGCCCAGCGCCTGACCAGCCTCATCCAACTCAATACCGCGTATCTGCTCGATCAACAGCGTGGCCACACCGTCGTGCAGCGCGCGAGGTGGGCCGACCAGGTACGCCAACTCGTCGACGACTTGCTGCTTGACGTGAACCGGCGCCTGGACCGACGCCCCACCTGACCGCACACCCTATCCCGGGCATGAACCCGGAGCGGCGGACACGGTCACGTCCACCGCTACAGCTCGATCGGTTCCTGCGGCAGGACGTCGTTGACCACGGTGGACAGCTTGATACCGAACAACAGGATGTCGGGTAGCCGGTCTCTCACGAACCCGGCACGCGTTTCGACGATGTCGATCGCCTCCTGCATCCGCCACACCAGCTTCGCCAGATGGTGCCCGAAATGGCTCAACTGGTCGCGCCGCGACATGCCCGCCACATCAGGCAGGTAGGTCACGTCGTGCCACCACTGAGCCTGCTGCCATTCTCGCCACGTCACCGCCGACCGGACGGCCGCGCCGCCGTCGAACGATCCGGTCCACGGGCCGTACCCGAACGCCTGCTGCCCCGGACCAGGTGTACCAGCGAGGACATGTCCGGCCTCGCGGCGTGCCAGCCGGTCGGCGTAGAGCTCCCGCAGATCCACGTCGAGCTCCGCAGCCAAGGCGACCGCCATCGACCGTGTCCTAACGGCGACCTCGACCAGCGCGGCACGGGAGTTCTGCTCGACATGCTCTGCACGGTCACAGTGGCTGGCCACGACTCCCGTGACAGTGATCAGTTCCGAATGCCAGCGCAGCAACGCCGGCGCCGAATCCACCGTGGAGAGCATTCCTTCACCCCATCCCGCGGCCGAGCCGACTCTGGAGCGCCCACTTCCTCGAGAGTCGGCAAGTGTGACGCCCTGACCAGTCGCAGACTAGGCGATCGGGCTCGATCCCACCGCCGACCACGCGAAGCGACTCCCGACAACACCGCCACCGCAGCAACGGCAAGCACGCGCCTGCAGAGTATGTCCACTGCACAGCCGTGGCTGCGCCTGGTCGTCGCAGAGCGAAGATGACAGCGACGCCAACCTCAATACACGGACCGGCCTTCCTCATCGGACGGTCACGGACGAGGCACGGTGCGACGCCTCCGGAGGGTAGGCCCGCCGGAAGCACGGTCGCCTCACGCGTGACCTCAGGGCACGCCTAACCAGGCGACCACATGGCGGCATCGCCCGCCGACGCGACCGCAGTGGCGCGCACTCCGACGCCGAAGCCATGCAGCCCTCGACGGCGACCCGCAGGAACAGCCGCTATCGACACAGGCGACTGTGTAAGTCGCACGTGCCTAACCGCGTGACTCTCATGAAGTGACCGTGCCCAGGTTTCGGTCCAGTACCGCACTCCACGCTCTGCGCCGAATCCCGGACACGACACTTTCCGCGCGATCGGTGACCTTGACCTGGTTCGACCAACTCTGCGTGGTAGCCAGCCAACCGGTACGGGCGAGCGCGATTGCCCGTAGATAAGCTAGCAGGCTTCCGTCAACACGGCGACCAACCGTTCGGGTTTTCGCTCCTCCGAGCGTCACCGACACGGAGGCAGCCACACTAACCGCACCAGGCTTCATCTTCGGCGGTTGCGGACACCATCGCGTTACGGTGCTGGTTGACCACGCTGCCGAGCTGGTCCAGCCTACGATCGCCCCAACGTACTGTCCTCGCAGACTTGACACCTAGCCCGCCAACACAGCGCCGACACTTTGCCTGCAACACCAACGAGAATGACATTCAGGTCGCTGCCGACTTCGATGCGTCACCGTCGAAAGCATCTGAGTCTCGACAACGAAACTTGTATCCCAGTCAGGCTCGAAAAATGCCGTCCGCACCCCCTGAATCGGCCGGCCTCGCTGGTCACAGCCTTCAGTGCAGATTGCCTCATCAGCTCAGATGGCTCGCGTCAGACAGTTCACCTGCGAAACCCAGCGTCCTTTTCCCTGCACTCCACAGCCGGTGTTCCGGGGCACGGGGCCAGGTCGTCCCGCCGAGTACTGCGACCTGCCGGAGCACACCCGGTGGAGGGCGTGGCGGGAGCGGCAGCGGTTGGCGCAGGCCGTGGACGGGGACGAGGAGGTCGTCACCGTGACGAAAGGTCCGCAGGGGATCACCGCGGGCAAGATCAGGGCTGAAGAACTGCTCGACCGGTTCCGGGTGCTCGCCGAGCAGATGTCGACCACCCTCACCGGCGCGGTGGCGGAGCTGTCCGCGATCGCCGACCCCAGCGTCGCCGAGAGCCAGGTGCAGGCGGTCGAGGCCGAGGCCGCGCGGCGGGTCGCCGAGGCGGAGGCCGCGGTCGCGAAGGCGGAACGGCGGCGGCGTGACGCCGAACAGGCACGTCACGCCGCCGAGGCCACCACCGAGGACGCCGTCCGAGCCGCCGAACAGGCCGAACTCGACGCCGAATCCGCCTACGCGCAGCGCGATGCCGCACGAGCCGAGGCCGATGCGGCGGTGCAGCGGGCCGAACTCGAGATCGCCGCCATCCGCACCGAGGCCGCGGCCGCCGTGGACGAGATCCGCCGTGACGCCCAGGCCCAGGTCGAGCAGGCCAAGGCGGACGCCGTCGCCCAGGCCGAACAGGCCCGGCGGCTCGCCGTGAAGGAGATCGACCAGGTGCGGGCCGACGCACAGGCCCGCATCGACCAGATTCGGCAGGACGCGCAAGCGATGGTCGACCGCGCCCAGGCCGAAGCCCAGAACCGGATCGACCAGGCCCAAGCCGACGCGCGGACCCTCGTCGGCCAAGCCCAGGCGGAAGCGCGGGTCAACGTCGAGCAGGCCCGTGCCGCCGCACGCGCCGAAGCCGACGCCGCGAACGAGGCCCGCGTCAAAGCCGAACGGGCCGAGCAGTCCGCCCAGGACGCCCGCGCCGAACTGGACCGCGCCCGTGCCGAGCTGGCCGAGCAGCGCGACACCCACCGCGTCCAACTCGACCAGGCCGAACGCGCCGCCCGCGAACGCCTCGACGCCCTGGAACAGGCTCGCGCCCAGACCCAGGTCCGCGCCGAACGCGCCGAATCCCAACTCGACCGCCTGCAAGCCGAGCTGGACGCCCTCCGCGCCGAACGCGGCCCTCAACCACCGCGGTGACGCCGGCCGGGCGTCACCGGCCGGCACACCCTCGCCGGTGGCGGACGCCAGACCTGGGACAACTGCGGCTGAGCCCGCACACCGTCCCGCGGTGGCACGCGTGCTACCGCGGGACGCCTCAGCCGAGCGTGACCGGCTTGCCGACCAGGCTCGTCGCCACCACCCGGTCGACGCCCGGCAGGTTCGACAGCCTCATCGCCACCCGCCGCGCCCGCAGGCGCAGCCGCGACTCGGGCAGGAACCACCGCGCACCAGACCGTGCGACCTGTTGTTTCTCCGCCACCACGGGTTGCCAGGCCCGTTCGTACGCCGTCACGTCGTCCACGTGCCCGGCCAGCACGTAGGCCCCGCCGACGCCGAGCGACGCGCCCTGGCCGGCCAGCAGCGATACCGCGCCGCACGCGTCGCCCACCAGCACGACCCGCCCGGACGACCAGCGCGGCAACTCGACCTGCGCGACCTGGTCGTAGTAGATCTCCGCCGGGCAGCGCTCCAGCGCCCGCGGCACGACCCAGCCCAGCGACCCGTACGCCTCGACCACGGCCGCGCGGGGATCGGCGGGCAGGTCCGGTGTCGGGGTCCGGTGCACGGTGAACGCCGCCACCCGCCCGTCGCGCAGCCCGTAGAACCCGACTTGGCGCCCGGTGGTGTCGGTGACGCAGAACCGGCCCGTGACGAGCGCGTGGACCTCGGGGTCGTCGAACGTGAACGCCGCCGTGTGGAACCCGAGGTAGCGGACGTGACCGGGTCCGAAGACGAGTCGCCGCACGGCCGAGTGGACGCCGTCCGCGCCGACGAGCAGGTCACCGGGCACCGTCGACCCGTCCGCCAGCGTCGCGGTGACGCCGTAAGCGCCGTTGTCGACGCCCACGACCCCGGCGCCGTACCGCAGGGTCACGCCGGCGGGCAGGTCCTCGCGGAACGCGCGCTCGATGTCGGGCCGCATGATGCTCAGCAGCCGCCCGTCGACGGCGCGCGCGAGCCGGTCGAACCGGAGCCCGGCCACCCGCCGACCGCGGGAGTCGACGTAGGCCGCCTCGTCCACCCGGTACCCCAGCGCGCGCAGGCGCGGCAGCACGCCCATCCGTTCCGCGGCGTCGTAGCCGGGCCCGAAGAAGTCGATCATGTAGCCGGACGCGCGTGGTCCGGGCGCCTGCTCGACCACGACGACCTCGTGCCCGAGCGTCCCCAGCCGGTGGGCCAGCGCCAGGCCCGCGATGCCCGCGCCGCTGATCACGACCTTCACCGAAGCACCCTCCCCAGGACGGGCACGACGACGTCGGCGGTCAGGTCGGGGGAGAGCGCGCGGTGCAGCAGCACGCCGTCCACGGCCGCCGCGAGCACGGCCGCGGTCTCCGCGGGGGTGGGCACGTCCCGCGACGCCAGCCAGGCGGCGAGAGTGGCCCGGAACTCGACCAGCACCTCGCCGACGGCGCGTCGCAGGTCGTCGTTGCGGGTGGCGGCGAGGAACGTCTCGGTGAACAGCTCCTGCCCGTCGTGCCCGTCCAACGCGCCCAGCAGCAGTGCCAACGCGTCCGACGGCGTGTCGGCCTGCGCCAGCACGGAGGTGAGGCCGCCCACGGCGGACCGCAGCGCGCCGACGGCGGCCTCCACCAGCACGGCCTGCGTGGAGTCGAAGTGGTAGTGCACGATCCCCGACCCGACCCCGGCGCGGTCGGCGAGCACCCGCGTGCTGACCGCGCCCCAGCCCTTCTCGGCGATGAGTTCCGTGGCCGCGCGCAGCAGCCGTTCCCGAACCGTCATTGGACGATCGTACTGGACGATCGTCCAAATCTAGAGCCGGACATCTCCGCTCACGCCCGCGAACGCCAGCAGCCGTGCGCCTTCGGCCTCCACGTCGGCCTTCTGGTCACGGGTCAGCGGGCGGAAGAGCTCGACGTCCAGCCCGTCGCCCGCGATCTTCCACGTGCCGTGCACGAAGCCGTCCACCAGCAGCGTCGGCTTGCCGCCGATGATGATCCCGCGCCGGTAGTCCTCGTCGGAGATGACGCGGGTGCGGTCGTCGTGGCCGAGCAGCACGTTGTCGAACTCGGGCAGGAACCGCGCCGGCGCGGGCGTGTCGGGGTCGGGCAGCGGCGCCTCCGGCAGGTCGTACAGCGTGCGCCCGCGTTCGTCGGTGAAGACCCCCAGGTCCATCGCCTCGACCACGGGCTTGAGGCGGCTCATGCCGGCCCACGTCTGCACGTCCTTCACCGACGCGGGGCCGAACGCGGCCAGGTAGCGGCGCACGAACTCCTCGATCGGCGCGGCGGGTCCGGTGGGTCCGAGCCAGTGCGCGGCGGTCGTCCACCTCGCCGCACCGGACCTGCCCCACACCGCACGGGGCGGCACCTGCACGGACGGCACCAGGAAGCTGCCCGCGTAACCGAGCGCGGTGGCGTCGCGGTCGGGCCACCGCGCGCCGAGCAGGTCTCCGATCTCGCGCCGGGTGCGCGGCTTCTCCTCCAGCAACGTGGTGACGGCCCCGGTGAACTCGTCGACGTCGAGCCCTTCCACCACGAACCCGAACGGCGAGGACGCGAACCTGCGGTGCAGGAACGGCCGCAGCAGCGGTTCGATCCGGCCGTGGTCGGCGGCGGTGACCAGGTGGATCGTGGCGCGGTGCAGCGACGCCCGGACCACCTGCCGGTCCAGCAGCAGCGAGCCCAGGTCGTCGGGCCGGAACGACCGGATGCGCGACCACAGGCCGTAGTAGGGCGAGAACGGCTCCTGCGCCTGCATCCCGACCAGGTGCTCCACGACGTCGTGAGCGGTCCGGTCCACCCGGTCCAGCAGGAGCTGGCGGTGCAGGGTCGCCCGGTTCAACGCCCGGGTCGTCAGCTTCTCGGTCACGACGCCACGGTAGGCGTGATCGAGGACAACTCCGGTCCTCGATGGCGTTCAGCCCAGCTGCGGCCGCACCTCGTCGGCGACCCAGGCCATCGCGTCGGCCATGCGGTCCGCCGGCACGGGCATCCACAGCGCGCACAGCGTGATGCCCGCTTCCCCGAGGCGCCCGAGGTCATCCACGACGCTCGCGACGCTCGGTCGTGGTCCGCCGAGCGCGGGGCCGGGCGGTTCGCCCTCGAAGCCGGGCGGGACGAGGAACGAGACCGTGCTGAGGTCGAGGTCGGCGAGCGTGCGGCCGTGCGCCTGGGCCTCGGCGGCCAGCCGGCGTCGGATCTCCGGCATGGTGTCGGGGGTGACGCCGGAGCCGTGCCAGCCCGCGCCGAACCGGGCCGCGCGCCGGAGCGCGGCGTCGGTGTGCCCGCCGATCCACAGCGGCGGGCCACCGGGCGTCGTCGGCGTCACGCCGATCCGGGCGCCGGTCAGCGAGCCGAACGTCCCGGTCCGCGTGACCGGTCGGCCGCTCCACAGCGCGGTGAGCACCGACAGGTGCTCGTCGGTGCGCGCGCCGCGCCGTTCGACGGGCACGCCGACGGCCGCGAACTCCTCGGCGTGCCACCCGACGCCGACACCGAGGACGAACCGGCCGCCGGACAGCACGTCGAGCGACGACAACTGGTTGGCCAGCACCACCGGGTGGTAGTAGGGCAGGACGAGCACGCTGGTCACCAGCCGGACCCGCGTGGTGTGCCCGGCGACCGCGGACAGCAGCACGACGGGGTCCATCGCGGAGCCCGCGCTGCCGGCGAGCAGGTGGCTGGACATCAGCACGCTGTTGAAACCCAGCCGCTCGGCCGTGGCCGCGACGTCCAGGAACCTCTCGCCGGTCGCCCCGGCGCCCAGCGGTTCCAGCGACACCCCCAGGTGCATGGCCCCCCGCTCTCTCGTGGTCGGAAGATCGTCTTCCACCACGCTACCGAACGGTGGCGTTGACCTCCCGGCGCAGCGCGACGGCGTCCGCGCGGACGCGCTCGGGCGGCTCCCCGTCGATCAGCGCCCGCCGCATCAGGTCGGCGATGGCGGGCTGGTGCTCGGGCGTGAAGCCGCGGCGGGTGATCTCCTGGGTGCCGATGCGCAGGCCGCGCAGCCCTTCGTCGATGCGCTGCCACGGCAGGCCGATGCCGCTGAGGTAGACGCCGGCGTCGCCGAGCCGCACGGCCGCCGCGTCGCCGCCGCCGAGGGTGATCGCGTCGATCGCCAGGTGGTGGGAGCGGGTGAACTCGCCGTCGTGGCGGGCGACGTCGAACCCGTTGTCGGCCAGCGCGCGGCCGAGTGCCTGGGCGTTGGCGACGCACGCCCGCGCGTAGTCGGGTCCGCGTTCGGCGAGTTCGGCGGCGGTGACGGCGAGCGCGCCGAGCCGTCCGGCGTCGTAGTTGGCGAGCATGCCGGGGTAGGCGACGTTCGAGACGCGTTCGGCCAGGTCGGCGTCGCGGGTGACGACGCAGCCGCCGGACGGGCCGCCGAACGACTTGTAGGTGGAGAACGTCATGACGTGCGCGCCCTCGTGCAGGGGCCGCTGGAAGACCTTGCCGGCGACGAGCCCGGCCATGTGGGAGGCGTCGTAGACGAGGACCGCGCCGACCTCGTCGGCCGCCGCGCGCACCGCCGCGACGTCGTGCGGGAACAGCATGAGGCTGGCGCCGATGACCACGATCCGGGGCCGGTGCACGCGCAGGAAGCCGGGCAGCTTCGCGTAGTCGAGGTCGAGCTCGTCCGGCAGGTAGGGCAGGTCGACGACGGTGAGGCCGCGGATGGCGGGCACGCCCTGGGCGTGGTGGCTGGCGTGGCCGCCGGCGGACTCGGGCAGCACCGCGATCTTGTCGCCGGCGCGGGCGAACGCGGTGTAGACGGCGAGGTTGGCCAGGGTGGCGCTCTGGAGCCTGACCTCGGCGTGCTCGCCTTCCATGAGGGAGGCGACGAGCATCGGCGCGAGGACTTCGAGGGTGTCCAGGTGGTCGAGGCCGACCTGGTACTTCTCGCCCGGCCAGCCCATGCTGGGCCGGCTGGACACGGTGGCGGACAGGGCGGTCGCGGCGGCAGGGCTGAGCACGTTGGTGCCCGCGTAGAGCACGATCCCGTCGTCGTCGACCTGGGCGGCGTGGGCGTCGAGGGCCTTGCGGACGGTGCCCGCGACACCGGCGGCGGTCAGGTCGGCGGACACGGCGGCTTCGACCTCGGCGAGCCTGCGCTGCGCCTGCGGGGAGGCCCAGGGGGCGATCCGGCTGTTCGTCACGAACCGGAACGCTAGGGCGTGCCCGGCGGGTGGGGCGACCGTCCGGCGACTGGAGTTGTTCCTACAGTTGTCGGAATGCAGGAGCTGCTGGACGAGCTGTCCCGGGTGCTGGGGCGTGGCGTGTCGGTGGACGACGTGGCGGGCCGGGTGGTCGCGCACAGCGCCCAGACCGACGATGTCGACCCGGCGCGGGTGCGGGCGATCCTGACCCGGCGGGTGCCGGCGGACGTCGCGGCGTGGCAGGAGCAGCACGGCATCGCGACCGCGACGGGACCGGTGCGGGTGCCGGAGAACGCGGCCCTCGGGTTCCACCAGCGGGTCGGCTTTCCCTTGCGGCACAACGGGGTGCTCGTCGGCTACCTGTGGGTGCTGGGCGAGCCGCCGGAGGTGGACCTGGGCGGTCGGCTGGCCGCGTTGGCCGCGCAGGTGCCGGCCGGTGAGCGGACGCCGGTGCGGGTGGTGGTGGCGTTGGAGCCGCGGGTGGTGCGCACGGTGCCCGCCGGCGACGCCCTGCCGGAGCTGCCGGGGCACGTCGGCGTGAGCGACCCGCACCCGCCGGACCGGTCGGGGGCGGCGTACCAGCAGGCGTTGGCGGCGGCCGAGCTGGCGCGGCTGGACCCGGCGTTGCCGCGGCGGGTGCGGTGGTCCGAACTGGGCGCGTACCGGCTCCTGCTGGGCGCCGCGCCCGAGGACGTGCTGTCCGGGCTGTCGGACGTGCTGCTGCGGACGTTGGAGGTGTACCTCGACTCGGGCTGCGACGCGCGGGCCACGGCGGAGCGCCTGCACCTGCACCGCACCAGCCTGTACTACCGGCTGGGCCGGATCGGCGAGATCACCGGCCGCGACTTGGCCGACGGCGGGACGCGGCTGGAGCTGCACCTGGCGCTCAAGCTCGTCCGGTTGGCACGGCGGCCGTGAGGCGGCGCTCGCGGGTCGGGGCACATCCGCTCCGACTGCGGGCGGGGAGCCGGGCGCACGATAGGGTGATCGGCTTCCTGACCGACGTCAAGGAGTGATGTGCCCGCCGACCTCGGATTGCTGCTGTACCTCCCGCACCGCGAGCTGGAGAACCGGGTGTTCGCCGCCCTCGCGGAGGCGGGGTTCGACGACGTGACGCCCGCCCAGGCGCGGGTGTTCCACCGCATCGGCCCGGACGGGTCGCGGCTCACCGAGCTGGCGGAGGCCGCGCGGATCACCAAGCAGACCGCCGGTTTCCTGGTGGACCAGCTGGAACGCGCCGGCTACGTGGAACGCACGCCGGACCCGACCGACGCGCGGGCCCGGCTCGTCCGGGTGGCCGAACGGGGGCTGCGGGCGATCCCGGTGGGGCTGGCCGCGATCGCCGAGGTGGAGCGGGAGTGGACCGCCCACCTGGGTCAGCGTCGGATGGCGGCGCTGCGCGACGCGTTGACCCGGCTGAGGGAGGTCACCGACGTCTACCTGTAGCCGGTCCTACCGGCAGGTCGGCGGTCGTTGCTGCGCGCCGTGGTTCAGCTCGACGCGGATGTCGTCCTTATCGGGCAGCACCACGACGGTCCCGCGCGCCCTGGTCCAGCCGTCGGAGACCAGGAAGTACTTGCCGCCGGTCTTGTCGAGCAGCCGCAGGCCGAGGTAGCGGAACCGGTACTGCGAGCCCTCGGCGGGCAACGGCTCCTCGCACGCGCCGGGCGCCGTGATGTGCATGCGTTCCTTGGCGTACACGACGACGGCGGTCCTGGCGCGCACGTCGGCGGCGAACGCGCGGGCCAGCTCGACGCCCTCGACCTCGGCGTAGTTGCCCGCCGACCAGAACAGCGACAGGGACACGACGGCGAACGCGAGCACCCTGGTCCACGTCGGGTGCGTGTCCGGTCGGCGCAGGCGGCTCGCGTACAGCGACACCAGGATGCCGCCGCCGACCGCGAGCGGGAACGCGTAGAAGCTCGTCACCGGGAACACCAGGCCCAGCGCCACGGCGATCGCGGGCAGGAGGACCCAGGCGAGGGACAGCGCGGTCCGCAGCGCCCGCGCGCGTGCGCCGGGTCTCGCGCTCGCCGTGCGGACGTGCGGTTCCAGCCAGCGGCAGACCAGGGCGATCACGACCACGACCGCCAGCAGCAGGAACACCGGTCCGACGCTGCGCAGCACGTAGTCCGTGGTGGACAGGTCGAGCACGAAGCTGTCGAGGCCGAGTTCGCGGGCCTGGACGTGGCTGCGCCGCCAGCCGAAGTAGACGAGCAGGCCGGTGAGCACGGTGACGTTGGCCAGCACCTCGCCCACCCGCTGCACGGCGTCCGGCTGGTCGGAGCCCGTGCCGGTGTCCGCGGGCCCGGTGTCTCGGCGGTCTGTGTCCGGGCGGTCGGGTTGCGGGCGCTCCCGGCCGGGACGCTCCGCGTCGGCGTGGTCCGGGCCGGGTGGGTCCGGGCCGGGTGGGTTCGGGCCGGGGCGCCCGGTGTCCGCGCGGTCCGTACCCGGGCGTTCGGCGGCGGGCCGGTCGCGGTCGGCCGGTGTGGTCATGACGTCGTGGTGGTCGTCGTGGTTGTCGTGGTCGTGCGGCCCGTGGTCGTGGTGCCGGCCCCGCCCGTCCGCGACGTCGTGGTGGTCGTGGTGGCTTCGTTCGCGTCGGTGCGCGGGTCGTCCCTGGGCCCGCCGGGCGGCGGGGGCCAGCCCGGCGGCCTGCCGGCGGCGCAGGGGAAGCTCTGCGGTTCCCGCTGGTCGAGGACGCTGCGCACGGCCTGGTAGGTCGGGCAGTCGACCGCGCCGCTGCCGTCGCCTCCGGTGTTCACCAGCCAGCCGTACCGGCCGGCGCGCCCGTACATCGCGCGGGCCCGCGACTCGTCGCCCCGGCACAGCGCGACCGCCGCGTCGTAGAGCAGGACGTTGCGCGGGCTCGTCATGGAGCGCCACTCCTGCTCCAGGGTCGTCTTCGCCGCCCCGCAGTCCCGGAACGTGGCCAGCTGCCGGTACACGTTGTCCTCGGCGAAGCTCGGCGAGTCCGGTCCCACGGGCAGGAACCAGCCGTACCTCCGGCCGTTGCCGGTCGGGCCTCCCGTGCCGCCCGTGGTCTCACCCGTCGTGCCCGTCTCGCCCGTCTCGCCCGTTGTGGTTCCGCCGTCGCCGGTGGAGCCGCTCGTGGCCGTCGCCGGGTCGGTGGTGGTCTCGCCGCCCGGCCGGTCGAACGCCCCGCTCCCGCACGCGGCGAGGCCCACCGCCGCCGCGACCGCCACCGCGGTCGTCGTGGTCCGCGTCCACATGGCATACCGCCTCCTTCGCCGTCACGGCAGAGGAGGCACGGCCGGTCGCCGGGGATACCGGTCCCGGTGTCGCCTTTCGGGTGATTCCGGGCGGCTAGGACGACAGGAAGCGGTCCAGGACGCGGGCACCGTGGCGGAGGCCTTCGACGGGGACGCGCTCGTCCACGCCGTGCGGCATGGCGCGGTAGTCGTAGCCGGGCGGGATGGACAGCGGCGAGAAGCCGTAGCAGTCGATGCCCAGGCGGCTGAACGCCTTGGCGTCGGTCCCGCCGCCCATGCAGTACGGCACCACGACGGCGTCGGGGTCCTCGGCGCGCAGGGCCGCGGCCATCGCGTCGAACCAGGGCGAGTCGATCGGCGCCTGCACGGGCGGCTCGTTGGCGATGAACTCGCGCCGCACGTCCGGCCCGAGGGCGGCGTCGATCGCGGCGAGCAGCTCGTCCACGGTGCCGGGCAGGGTGCGCACGTCGACCTCGGCGGTGGCGGTGCCGGGGATGACGTTCACCTTGTAGCCGGCCTGCAGGACGGTGGGCGTGGTGCTGTTGCGGACGGTGTTCTCGACCAGGCGGGCGGCGGGGCCGAGGCGGGCGACGGTGCCGTCCACGTCGTCGAGGTCGACGTGGACGCCGAGCGCCGCGCCGACCTGCTCGATGAACGCCCGCACGGCGGGGGTGAGGCGCACGGGGTGCTCGATGGCGGTGATGCGGGCGAGCGCGCCGAGGAGGTTGACCACGGCGTTCTCGTCGTTGCGGCGGGAGCCGTGGCCGGCGCGGCCGGTGGCGGTGAGGCGCAGGTGGGACGTGCCGCGCTCGGCGGTGCCGATGGGGTAGATCCGCTGGTCGCCGACGGGGTAGGCGTAGCCGCCGGACTCGCTGATGGCGGCGGCGCAGCCGGTGAAGAAGTCGGCGTGGTGGTCGACGAGCCACTGGGCGCCGTACTCGCCGCGGTCCTCCTCGTCGGCGACGAACGCGAGCACGATGTCGCGGCGCGGCCGGCGGCCCTCGCGGGACCAGTCGCCGAGCACGGCGAGGACCATGGCGATCATGTCCTTCATGTCGACCGCGCCGCGGCCCCACAGGTAGCCGTCGCGCTGGACGCCGGCGAACGGCGGCACGGTCCACTCGGACGGGTCGGCGGGCACGACGTCGAGGTGCGCCTGCACGAGCAGCGCGGGCAGGCCGGGGTCGACGCCGGGCACGCGGGCCAGGACGTTGGCGCGGCGCGGCGCGGATTCGAGCACGGTGGCGGGCACGCCGACGGCGTCGAGGTGCCCGGCGACGAACTCGGCGGCCTCCCGTTCGCCGGCGGACCGGCCGCGGCCGTGGTTGGTGGTGTCGAACCGCAGCAGTGCCGCGCACAGGTCGACGACGTCCTCAGCCATAGATACCCTCCACCGCCCCCGCGGCGATCGCGGTGACGACCTTGAACGCCTGCATCGCCAGGGTCATCGACGCGGCGTCGAAGCCCACCCGGCGTGTTCCGACCTGCTCCACCGTAGGGACCACCGCCGCGGCGGCCGCGAGGTGGGTGGCGTCGAACTCGACTTCGACCCGGTGGGAGGTGACCGAGCCGGGTGCGCGTCCGGCGCGGCGCACGGCGGTCCGGGCGGCGGCGGTGATCAGCTCGGACGTCACCGAGGGCGGCGCGCAGACGGCGGCGTACCGGCTGACGCACTCCTTGACGGCGACGAGCTCGGCGTCGGGCGCGTAGTCGCGGGCGTCGTCGCACGCCTTGTCGTCGCCGGTCACGAGCAGCACGGGGACGCCGTGCTCGGCGGCCAGCGCCGCGTTGAGCCTGCCCTCGCTCGCCGGGACGCCGTCCAGCCACACGCCGGTGATGGAGTTCTCCAGGTAGGTGTGGGCGAGGACGCCCTCCTGGCCCGCGCCCGCGTGGTAGCCGAGGAACACCACGCCGTCCACGCCGGAGTCGATGCCCTGCATCATCGACAGCGGCTTGTGCCGTCCGGTGAGGAGCCTGGCCCGGGGGTCGAGGTCTTCCAGCAGGAGGTTGCGCTGGGACGAGTGGGCCTCGTTGACGAGCACGTCGGCCGCGCCGCCCGCGACGGCCCCCGCGACGCAGGCGTTGACGTCACCGGTGAACAGCTGGCGGAAGCGCTGCCACTGCTCGGTCTGCGGGACGACGTCCGCGGTCCACGTGACACCCGTCGCCCCCTCCATGTCCGCCGAGATCAAGATCCGCATGGGTTTCACCGTACCGAGTGGTCGTCGGTTCTTGACGAATGACTCACGGTAGTGGTTACTTCTTGACTTCCACTCACGGGCGGGAGGCGGTCACTGTGGGTATCCGGCGATTCGGCGCGGTCACGGCGGCGATGGCGATGGTGGTCCTGCTGGCGCCCACACCGGCGCCGGCGCAACAGGCGGTCACCTTGAGGGTGGCGATCACCCAGCAGGTGGATTCGCTCAACCCGTTCCTGTCGATCTTCCAGGCGGGCACCGAGGTCGGCCGGCTGATGTACGACTACCTCACCGCCTACGACGTCAAGGACCAGCACCCCGTGGAGGGCCTGGCGTCCCGGTGGGAGTCCTCCGAGGACCGGCTCACGTGGACGTTCCACATCCCCGAGGGCAAGAAGTGGTCCGACGGGCAGCCGATCACCGCCAAGGACGCGGCGTTCACCTACGACCTGATGATGCGCGACGAGGTCGCCGCCACGGCCAACGGCAGCTTCACCGCCACGTTCGAGTCCGTGACCGCCGCCGACGACCGCACGCTGGTCATCAAGACCAAGCAGCCGCAGGCGACCATGCTGGCGCTGGACGTGCCGATCGTCCCCGAGCACGTGTGGTCGAAGGTCACCGACATCGGCGAGTACCGCAACGACCAGGTGCCCGTGGTGGGCAGCGGGCCGTTCATCCTCACCGAGTACCGGGCCAACGAGTTCATCCGGTTCAAGGCGAACAAGGACTACTGGCGCGGCGCGCCGAAGTACGACGAGCTGACGTTCAGCTACTACAAGACCTCCGACGCCGCCGTGCAGGCGTTGGCCAAGGGCGAGGTCGACCTGGTCAACCGGATGGGCCCGGCGCAGTTCGACTCCCTGAAGGACGAGGAGGGCGTCACCCGCAACAAGGCCAACGGCCGCCGCTTCAACGAACTGGTGATCAACTCCGGCGCGGCGACCCGCACCGGTGAGCCCATCGGCGACGGCCACCCCGCCCTGAAGGACGTCGTGGTGCGCCGCGCGATCGCGAAGTCCATCGACCTCGACGCGATCATCGACCGGGTCAACGGCGGCTACGCGCAGCGCGGCACCGGCCCCATCCCGCCGGTGTTCGGCGACTACCACCTCACGCCCGACCCGGCGCACCCGTACGACCCGGCCGCCGCGAACGCCGACCTCGACCGGGCCGGGTACGCGCGCGGCGCCGACGGCATCCGCGTCTCGCCCGAGGGCAGGCGGATGGAGCTGCGGCTGCTCGGGCACGCCAGCCGCGCCTACGACGAGCAGACCGGCGAGTTCGTCAAGCGGTCCCTGGCCGACCTCGGCATCGTGGTCGACGTGCAGATCGTGTCCGACAACCAGCTCAACGAGTCCAGCACCGCCGGGACGTTCGACCTCGTGTTCTCCGGCTGAGGCACCAACCCCGACCCGGACTTCATCCTGTCGCTGCACACGTGCGACCAGCGGCCCAACGCCGACGGCAAGGGCGGCACCACCGACACGTTCTTCTGCGACCCCGAGTACGACGCCCTCTACGCCGAGCAGCGCGCCGAGTTCGACCCGGCGAAGCGGGCGGAGCTGGTCAAGAAGATGCAGCAGCGGTTCTACGACCAGGTGCCCGCGGTCGTCCTCGGCTACGACAACGCGCTGGAGGCCTACCGCAGCGACAAGTTCGCCTCGTTCCCCGTGCAGCCCGACCCGGGCGGCGTGATCATGGCGCAGAACGGCGTGTGGGGGTACTACGGCGCGACGCCGACCGCGGCGGCCGCCCAGTCCACCGGCTCCAACACCGGTCTCGTCGTGGCCGTCGTCGGCGGCGTCCTGATCGTCCTGCTCGGCGGCGCGTGGCTGATCAGCCGCCGGCGCGGCGCCCGCGCGGAGGACCGCGAGTGATCCGGCACCTCGCCGGCAAGCTCGGCGGCGCGCTGGTCAGCCTCGCGTTCGTCGTGGTGCTCGGGTTCCTGCTGTTCCGCGTCATCCCCGGCGACCCGGTCGTCGCGATGACGCGGGGCAGGCCGGTGACCGGGGACCAGCTCGCCGAGCTGCGCGCCCGCCTCGGAGTGGACAAGCCGCTGCGGGAGCAGTTCGTCGACTACGTCGCCGCGGCCGTGCGCGGCGACTTCGGCACGTCCTACGTGTACAGCAGGCCGGTGCTGGAGCTGATCGGCGAACGGCTGTGGCCGACGGTGCTGCTGGTGGGCACGGCGACCGTGCTGGCCGTCGTGCTGGGCCTGTGGCTGGGCATCCGGGGCGCGTGGCGGCGCGGGTCGCGGTCGGACCGGATCTCCACCGGGCTGGCGCTGGCGCAGTGGGCGATGCCGACGTTCTGGCTGGGCATGCTGCTGTCGCTGGTGACCGGCGACCTGTTCCCCAGCGGCGGCATGCGCTACCCGGACACGCCGCCGGACTTCCTGTCGCAGGCGTTGGACGTGGCCCACCACATGGTGCTGCCGTGCCTGACGATGATCGCCGTCGTCTACGCGCAGTACCTGCTGGTGATGCGGTCCTCGCTGCTGGAGGAGATGCACGCGGACTACCTGACCACGGCACGGGCGAAGGGCCTGCGGGACGACCTGGTGCGGCGCAGGCACGCGGTGCCCAACGCGTTGCTGCCGACCGTGACGCTGGTGTTCCTGCACCTGGGGCTCGTGGTGTCGGGCGCGATCACGGTGGAGACGGTGTTCTCCTGGCCGGGCCTGGGTTTGCTCACCTACGAGGCGCTGACCGGCCCGGACCTGCCGCTGTTGCAGGGCACGTTCGTGGTGCTGGCGGGCGCGGTGATCACCATGAACGTGGTCGCGGACCTGCTGTACCGGGTCCTGGACCCCCGGGTGCGTGCGTCATGACGTCGATCGTGTGGCAGCGGCGGAGGGCCTCGGCGCGCGCGACGTGGCGCGAGTTCGCGTCCCAGCGCGGCGGCCTGGCCGGCTTGGTCGGGTTGGCCGTGATCACGCTGCTGGCGGTCCTCGCGCCGCTGGTGACCGACGCGTCCGGGCTGGACGTGACGCGGGTGACCGCGTCGCCGTGGGAGCCGCCGTCGGCCGAGCACTGGCTGGGCACCGACCACAACGGGCGCTCGGTGCTGCTGCTGACGTGGTGGGGCACCCGGATCTCGCTGGTCGTGGGGCTCGCGGCGACGGTGTTGTCGGTGCTGATCGGCACCGTCGTCGGGATCGCGTCGGCGCACTTCGGCGGGTGGCTGTCGGCGGTGCTGATGAGGTTCACCGACTTCTTCCTGGTGCTGCCGTCGCTGGTGCTGGCGATCGCGCTGTCGACCGTGCTGCCGCGCGGCCTGGGCACGATCGTGCTCGCGATCGGCGTGACGGCGTGGCCCGCGACGGCGCGGCTGGTGCGGGCGCAGACCTTGTCGGTGGAGGCGCGCCCGTTCATCGAGCGGGCCCGCGCGCTGGGCGGCGGGCACGGTCACGTCATCGGCCGGCACGTGCTGCCCGCCGTGCTGCCGCTGGTGTTCGTGAACACGACGCTGACGGTGGCCAGCGCGATCGTGTCCGAGTCGACGCTGTCGTTCCTGGGGCTCGGCGACCCGACGCGGGTGTCGTGGGGGTCGATGCTGCACGCGGCGAACATGCACGGCGCCGTGTCGCAGCGGGCGTGGTGGTTCCTGGTGCCGCCGGGACTGGGCGTGGTGTGCGTGGTGCTGGCGTTCACGCTGTGCGGGCGGGCGCTGGAGACGGTGCTCAACCCGCGGCTGAAGGGGGAGCGGTGAGCCTGCTGGAGCTGCGCGACCTGAGCGTGCACTACCGGGGTGCGCGCGGCGAGGTGACGGCCGTGCGGTCGGTCGACCTGTCGCTCGACGCGGGGCAGACGCTGGGGCTGGCCGGTGAGTCGGGCTGCGGCAAGTCGACCGTGGCCATGTCGGTGTTGCGGCTGCTGCCCCGCTCGGCCCGCGTCGAGGGCCAGGTGCTGCTCGACGGCGAGGACGTCCAGGCGATGTCGTGGGGCCGGCTGCGCGCGGTGCGGTGGGCGGCGGCGTCGGTCGTGTTCCAGGGCGCGATGCACGCGCTGAACCCCGTCCACCGGGTGGGCGACCAGATCGCCGAGCCGATGCTCCTGCACGGCAGGCGGTCGTCCGCGGCGCCGTCGGCCGTGGCGGAACTGCTGGACCAGGTCGAGCTGCCCGCGCGGGCGGCCCGCGCCTACCCGCACGAGCTGTCCGGCGGGCAGAAGCAGCGGGTGATGATCGCGATGGCGCTGGCGTGCGGGCCGAGGCTGGTCATCGCGGACGAGCCGACGACGGCGCTGGACGTCGTGGTGCAGGCGCAGGTGCTGGCGGTGCTGAAGCGCCTGGTCGCCGAGCGCGGCATCGGGTTGGTGATGATCAGCCACGACCTGTCGGTGCTGGCGTCGACGTGCGACCGGCTGGCCGTGATGCGGCACGGCCGGATCGTCGAGGAGGGCCCGGCGCGGCGGGTGATCGCGGAGCCGGCCCACCCGCACACGCAGGCGTTGGCGGCGGCGTTCCCGACCGTGGGCGACCCGGCGTTCCGGCACGTCACGCCGGACGACGCGCCCGCCGGCCCCGTGCTGCTGCGCGCCGAGGGCGTGCGCGTGGACTACGGCTCCACGACCGCCGTCGCCGGGGTCGACCTGGAGGTGCGGACGGGCGAGATCGTCGCCCTGGTCGGTCAGTCGGGCTCCGGCAAGACCACGCTGGCCCGCACCCTGCTCGGCCTGCAACGCCCCACCGCCGGCCGCGTGCTGTTCGAGGGCGCCGAACTGCCCCGCTCGTCGTCGGGCCTGCGCGCCTACCGCCGTCAGGTGCAGCTCGTGCTGCAGGACCCGACGAGCGCCCTGAACCCGCGCCACTCCGTGTACGAGGCGGTCGCGGAGGGACTGCGCATCCACCACGTCGCCGGTGACGAGGCCGCGCTCGTCGCCGAGGCCCTGTCGCACGCCGAACTCCGCCCGCCGGAGCTGTTCTTCCCCACCCTGCCGCACGAGCTGTCCGGCGGGCAGCGGCAACGCGTGGTGATCGCCGGGGCGCTCGCCCTGGGGCCGCGGCTGCTGGTCGCCGACGAGCCGGTGGCGTCGCTGGACGCGTCGGTGCGCGGCGAGATCCTGGCCCTGCTGCTGCGGCTGCGCCGGGAGCTGGGCCTGGCCGCGCTGGTCATCACCCACGACCTGGGTCTGGCGTGGACGATCGCGGACCGGGTAGCCGTGATGTACCAGGGCGAGCTGGTCGAGCAGGGCACGGTGGAGGAGGTCCTGCTGGTGCCCAAGCACGACTACACGCGCACCCTGCTCGCCGCCGTGCCCCACCACGAGGTGCCCGTCACGGACTGACCCGGGTGTCGGCGTCACGACCGAGCCGGTCGTGACGCCGAACGCGGGCTGCCGGGGGCGTTCCGCACGTCCCCGCGGACGGCCGGAGCCCCGACGTGACCGACCGGGGCCCGGTTCGTCAGAGGTACTTCTTCAGCTCCCGCTTGGCCAGCGACATGCGGTGGACCTCGTCGGGGCCGTCGGCCAGGCGCAGGGTGCGCGCGGCGGCCCACAGCTCGGCCAGCGGGAAGTCCTGGCTCACGCCGCCCGCGCCGTGCGCCTGGATCGCCTTGTCCAGCACCCACTCGGCCATGATCGGCGTGCCGATCTTGATGGCCTGGATCTCGGTGTGCGCGCCCTTGTTGCCGACGGTGTCCATCAGCCACGCGGTCTTGAGGACCAGCAGCCGGGCCTGCTCGATCCGCACCCGCGACTCGGCGATCCACTCCTGCACGACGCCCTGCCGCGCGATCGGCTGACCGAACGCGACCCGCGAGATGGCGCGGCGGCACATCAGCTCCAGCGCGCGTTCGGCGATGCCGATCAGGCGCATGCAGTGGTGGATGCGGCCGGGGCCGAGGCGGGCCTGGGCGATCGCGAAGCCCTCGCCCTCGCCCGCGATGAGGTTGTCGGCGGGCACCCGCACGTTGTCGAACACGATCTCGGCGTGACCGCCGTGGGACGCGTCGGTGTAGCCGAACACGTGCATGCCGCGCTTGACGTGCACGCCCGGCGTGTCGCGCGGCACCAGGATCATGGCCTGCTGGCGGTGCCGCTCGGCGTCCGGGTCGGTCTTGCCCATGACGATGAAGATCGCGCAGTTGGGGTTCATCGCGCCCGACGACCACCACTTGCGGCCGTTGACGACGTACTCGTCGCCGTCGCGGACGATGCTGGTGGCGATGTTGGTGGCGTCGGAGGACGCGACGTCCGGCTCGGTCATGCAGAACGCGGACCGGATCTCGCCGTCCAGCAGGGGCCGCAGCCACTGCTTCTTCTGCTGCTCGGTGCCAAACATCGCCAGCACCTCCATGTTCCCGGTGTCCGGCGCGGCGCAGTTGAGCGCTTCCGGCGCCAGGTGCGGGCTGCGGCCGGTGATCTCGGCCAGCGGCGCGTACTGCAGGTTCGTGAGGCCGGCGCCGTGGTCGGGGTCGGGGAGGAACAGGTTCCACAGGCCCTGCCGGCGGGCCTCGGCCTTCAGCTCCTCCAGGACCGGCGGGCGGGCCCACGGGTCCTCGGCGTCGTGGAGCTGCCGCTCGGCGACCGGTTCGGCAGGGTAGACGAACTCGTCCATGAACCGCAGCAGCTTGTCGCGCAGTTCCTCGGTCTTGGCGTCGTAGGCGAAGTCCATCAGTGCTCCCCTGAGGTCGCGGCGAGTCCCTGCCGGACCAGCGGCAGGGTGAGTTGGCCGATCTGGTCGAACCCCGCTCCCACGGTCTTGCCGCGGGTGAAGCGGAAGTGGATGCCTTCGAGGATCACGGCGAGCTTGAAGTAGGCGAACGCCGTGTACCAGGCCAGTCCGGTGACGTCGGCGCCGCTGCGCTCGGCGTAGCGGCGCACCATCTCGTCGGTGGACGCGAATCCGGGCAGCGTGGGCACGGTGCCGGTGATCGGGTCGTCCTGCGCGCCGATGCCGTTCCAGTAGACGCACAGCAGGCCGACGTCGGCGAGCGGGTCGCCCAGCGTGGCCATCTCCCAGTCGAGGACGGCGCTGATGTCGAGGGGGTCCTCGGTGACGAGGACGTTGTCCAGCCGGTAGTCGCCGTGCACGACCGTGGCGCGTCCGGAGTCGGGGACGGTGCCCGCGAGCCGGTCGCGCAGCTGGTCGATGCCGGGCAGGTCGCGGCTGCGGGAGGCGTCGAGCTGCTTGCCCCAGCGGGCGACCTGGCGGGCCAGGAAGCCGTCCGGTCGGCCGAAGTCGGCCAGGCCGACGGTCGCCGGGTCGACCGCGTGCAGGTCGGCGAGCACGTCGACGAGCCGGTCGGACAGCGCGCGCGCCTTGTCGGGGGTGAGCCACGGGCACTGGTCGCGGTGCCGCAGCGCCGCGCCGGGCACTTCTTCCATCAGGTAGAACGGCGCGCCGAGGACGTCGGTGTCCTCGCACAGCAGCTCGACGCGCGGCACGGGCACGGCGGTGTCGGCGAGGGCCTTGATCACCCGGTACTCGCGCGCCATGTCGTGGGCGGTGGCCAGGACGTGGCCGAGCGGCGGGCGGCGCAGCACCCAGCGGCGCTCGCCGTCGGTGACGCGGTAGGTGAGGTTGGACCGGCCGCCGGGGATGATCTCGCCGGTCAGCGGGCCGGTGCCGAGGTGGGCGGCGAGCCGGTCGAGGTCCAGGCCGGGCAGGTCGGTGACGCGCTGGTCGGTCATGCGCTCGCTCCCCTGAGCTGGTCGATCACGGCGCGCGTGGAGTCGGCGTCGGTGTGCCGGTGGGCGTGCAGGCCGACCTGCCGGGCGGCTTCGACGTTGACCGGCGCGTCGTCGAAGAACACGCACCGGTCGGCGGGCAGCCCGAGCTGGTCGAGGGTGTGGTGGAAGATGCGCGGGTCGGGCTTGCGCATCCCGATGCGGCCGCTGATCACGATCGTGTCGAACAGCTCGAGGAGCAGGTCCTCGGGGTAGCCCTCGCCCCAGCTGTTGGACAGCAGGGCGGTCGTGATGCCGTCGGCGCGCAGCTCGCGGACCAGGTCGACCATCTTCGGGTCGGGGTGGGCGCTGCCGAACATGCGCCGCAGCAGGCCCTTGGACGCGATCTCGCGGCCGTCGAGGGTGGTCAGCTCGGCGGCGAGCAGGGCTTCGAACTCGGCGGGCGTCAGCTCACCGGTCTCCAGGCGGAACACCGGGTTGTCGGGGGCCGCGTCACGTCCCATCCAGGTCCGCATGGTGGTGCCGTAGCGGTCCCGGTCGATGTTCTCGGATGTCAGCCAGTCCTCGATGAAGGCGGGCACGGAGACCGTGAGCACGCCACCCCAGTCCAGCACCACCGCGTCGATGCGCCGTTCGTCCACGTCGCGAGGGTACCGACCGGTCGGTATGTAGGCAACCTACGCGGGTGCAGCGACGTCGGAGGCGCGCTCAGGCGTCGGCTCGTCGGTTGGCGGCGAGGGCGCGCCCGATCACGCGGGCGCCGTCGTGGAAGCGGTCCGGGTCCGGGCCGGAGTAGTTGAGCCGAATGAACGTGCCGGACGGTTCGGCGGGGAACCACTCGGCGCCGGGGCCGATCAGGACGCCGCCGGCCTCGCAGTCGCGGGTGAGCCGGTCGAGGTCGGTGTCGTCCGGCAGGCGCGCCCACAGGTGCAGGCCGCCCGGCGGCACGTGGTCGAGGTGGGCCTGCGGCACGTGCTCCGCGAGGGCGTCGACGAGCAGGTCGCGGCGGGCGCGCAGCTCGTGGCGCAGGGTCCGCAGGTGGGTGCGCCAGCCGGGCTGGGTGACGACGTCCAGCGCCGCGGCCTGCAGCAGGCCGCTGACGTACATCGACTCGGCCCCGCGGTCGGCGAGGATGCGCTCGCGGGCCGGACCGCGGGCGATGACGGCGGCGACGCGGACGGCCGGTGACACGCTCTTGGTGAGCGAACGCAGGTAGAGGACGTGACCGGCGTCGTCGTGCGCGGCGACGGGCCGGGCGGTGGTGTCGATGCCGAAGTCGTGGGCCCAGTCGTCGTCCACGAGGAACGCGCCGTGCGCCCGGACGACGTCGAGGACCTGCGCGGCGCGCCCGCTGGGCCACTGGGCGCCGGTGGGGTTGGCGTAGTTGGGCTGCGCGTAGAACACGCGTGCGCCGGTCTCCTCGAAGGCGCGGGCGAGGTCGTCCGGGTCCGGTCCGGTCGGTCCGCTCGGGACCGGGACGAGGTGCACGCCGGCCTGGGCCGCGGCGAGGATGGCGCCCCAGTAGGTCGGCGATTCGACGAGCAGCGGCTGACCGAAGCCCACCAGGGCGCGGAAGATCGAGCTGAGGCCGCTCTGGCTGCCGGGGAGGACCACGACGTCGCGCGGTGTGGGCGGCGTGACGCCGACCGGGGTGGCCTCGGCGAGTTCGTTGGCGAACCAGGCGCGCAGTTCCGGCAGCCCGGCGACGTCCGGCCGGGACAGCGCGGTGTCGCCGCGGGCGGCGCGGGTGAGCGCGGCGCGGACCAGCCGTTCCGCGAGGAGCGTGCGGTCGGGGTAGCCGGCGTGCAGCCCGATGGCGTCGGGCGAGGCGCTGCGCATGGCCGTCGACCCGGCCGGGAGGCGGGCGTGCGGGGAGCGCAGGGCGCCGGTCTGCCACCCGTAGTCGGGCGGGCGGGTGGAGCGCGTGGCGCGGACGAACGTGCCCACGCCGGGTCGGCTCTCGATGAGCCCGAGCGCGTTGAGCGCGCGCATCGCCTTCTGGACCGTGACCGGGCTCGCCCCGTACTCGGCCGTCAGCGCCCGCGTGGACGGGACGCGCGTGCCGGGTGGCGCCTGGTCGATCCACGCGCGCAGACCGGCCACGATGCGCCCGGTGCTATCGTTGGCCATGTCGGAACACAGTAGCGCTACTCTGAATCCGGCGGCAACGCTATCGCCGTCGCGGGTCGGGTTGTGGTGGGGGTTGCTGGGCGTGGCGGCGTTCTCCTTCACGGTGCCGTTCACCCGCGTCGCCGTCGGCGGCCTCTCCCCGCTGTTCATCGGCGCGGGCCGCGCGGTGATCGCGTCGCTGCTCGCCGCCGCCGCGCTCGCCCTGACCCGGCAGCGGCTGCCCCGGGGTGTCCAGTGGGCGAGGCTGGCCGTCGTCGCGGGCGGGGTGGTGGCCGGGTTCCCGCTGCTGACGTCGTACGCGCTGACGACCGTGCCGGCCAGTCACGGCGCCGTGGTGATCGGGCTGGTCCCGGCGGCGACGGCGGTCATGGCCGTGGTCCGCGGCCGGGAACGCCCGCCCACGTCGTTCTGGGTGACGGCCGCGGTCGGCGCCGTCGCCGCCCTGGTGTTCGCGTCGTTGCAGGGTGGCGGGTTCGGGCGGCTGCACTGGTCGGACTTGTTGCTGTTCGGCGCCGTCCTGGCCGCCGCGATCGGTTATGCGGAGGGCGGGCTGCTGTCCCGTGAGCTGGGGTCGTGGCAGACGGTGTCCTGGGCGCTCGTGCTGTCGTCGCCGCTGATGATCGGCCTGACGGCCGTGTCGGCGTTCCGGGAGGCGCCCTCGGCGTCGCCGGTCGAGTGGGCGGCGTTCGCCTACCTCGCGGTGGTGAGCATGTTCCTCGGGTTCTTCGCCTGGTACCGCGGTCTGGCGATCGGACCGATGGCGCGGGTGAGCCAGGTGCAGCTGGTGCAGCCCGTGCTGACGATCCTGTGGGCGGCGCTGGTGCTGCGGGAGGAGCTGGCCTGGCCGACCGTGCTCGGCGGGATCGCCGTGATCCTCTGCGCCGGCATCGCCGTGCGCATCCGACTCGACCGCACGGCGTCGGGGCCGGCTGCGCGATGACGTGGCGTCAGGCCGGTTCGGGTCCTGCCCCCGGCCCCGCTCCTGGCCTTCGTTCCGGTTCGGCTTCAGGTTTCGGTGCGGCTTCAGGTTCCGGTTCCGGCAGGGCGTTGCGCAGCCGGATGCCGCTGAAGCCCAACGTCGTGGCCACCACCCGTCGCCAGAAGGGCCACAGGTTCGCCACCACCCTCAGCTCGATCCCGGCTCGCTCGTGCAGTTCGAGGAGGTCGCCGACCGCCACCGGCTCGCCGAGCGGTTCGACGGGTTCGGTCGCCACGTGCGCGTTGGGCGGCTCGCCGAACGGCCGGAACGACCGGGCGTCGAACCGGTACGCGTACAGCCGCACCGCCTGCACCCGGCGCAACCAGCCGTACTCGATGACGTGCACCCGCTCGGCGCCCAGCCACGCCCGGTCCTCGGCGCTCGTGGTGGGCTCGACCCACGTCATCGCGCGCGGGCACTGGCGCGGGAACCAGTAGTCGGGCGCCCGCCCGTGGTCCACCGCCCACACGTACGCCTCGGGCTGCCGCGCGGTCGCCGCCACGTGCGGTTCGAAACGGCTGATCGTCGGGTCTTCGGAGAAGTGGAGCACTTCCCCCGGCGCCGGTCGCATGACCGCCGATCCTCTCGAAGATCGGCCCGCGCGGGCCACCCGGTTTCCGCCAGGGCCGCACCCCGCCATCACGACCGGTCCCGACCCTGACAGTCTCAGCCGGTGCTCGGTCTCGACCGCCAGGACGAAGCGCCCGTCGACCGGCACGGCTGCTCGTGGTCGCTAGGCGGTGGTTGCTAGGCGGTGTTGACGACGTGTGCGGTGTTCTCGCGGACCTGCCCCGTGGTGCGCTGCCGGCGAGGACGACGGAGGGCTTGTCGTCGGTTGTCGTTCGTCGGTTGTCGTTCGTCGGTTGTCGTTCGTCGGTTGTCGTTCGTCGGGCGACGTGCACCGGGCCTACCAGCCGTAGACCCGGCGCACATCCGGTATCCGACGGCGCGAGGCGTCAGGCGTTGATTTCCTTCGGGGTGCCGTCGGTCTGGCCAATGGCGATCTTGCGCGGCTTCGCCTTCTCGGCGATCGGGATGCGCAGCGTCAGCACGCCGGAGTCGTAGTCGGCCTTGATCCGGTCGACGTCGAGCGAGTCGCCGAGGAACAGCTGGCGGGAGAACACGCCGAGCGGCCGCTCGGAGAGCTGCATCTCGACCTCGTCGGAGGTCCGGTTCGGGCGCCGCTCGGCCTTGACGGTGAGCACGTTGCGCTCCACGTCCAGGTCGATCGCGTCCGGCGTGACACCGGGCAGGTCGAACTCGACCACGAACTCGTCCCCGGCGCGGTAGGCGTCCATCGGCATGGGCGTGGGCCGCGACCAGGTGCCGGGTCCGCTGAAGAACTGCTGCGCCAACCGGTCCAGCTCGCGGAACGGGTCCGTGCGCATCAACATCGGGAACACCTCCTGTTGGTCGGGTCAATGCGCTGCGACACCATTTCTACCACGTCGTCACAAGGTTGACAAGACCTTTCGTCATCGGTAGGTTGACGTCATGGCGATCGGAGATTACGAGACCGTCCGCGAGGCGGCCACCGGAGACGACCTCAGTGCCGGGCAGGTGCTGTCCGCGCTGGTCCTCCTGCGGCGGCTGCGCGAGGAGCTGGCCGGGTGGGAACCGCAGCTGATCGCCGCGGCGCGCGAGTTGGGCACCAGCTGGGCCGAGCTCGCGCCCGCGCTCGGGGTGGCCAGTCGGCAGGCCGCCGAGCGCCGGTACCTGAGGTTGCGGCCGTCGGAGCTGGGCTCGACGGCCGAGGGGCGGGTGCGGGCGGAGCGGGACAGGCGCGCCGCCGACCGCGCGGTGTCGCAGTGGGCGCGTGACAACGCCGCGTCCCTGCGCAGCCTGGCCGGGCAGGTCGGCCGGGTGGACGTGGTGGTGCGGCAGGCGTTGGCGGAGGACGACGCCGTGGCGCTGCTGGAGCCGTTGAAGGCGGCGCTGGCCAGGATTCGCGCGACCGACCCGGGGTTGGCCGAGGAGATCCAGGCGGTCAACGACCGGACGGAGGAGGTGCGGCGCGACACCCACACGACGCGCAGCAACGGCAACCCGCCGCTCGGCAGGCCGCTTGACCAGCCACTCGACCCGGCGGCGCCGGACGACAGGCAAGCCCCTGGGCGGTAACCCGCCTCCGCGAGCGACGGCCGAACCGGCGTGGAGGCGCGACCGGTCCTGCGGCAGGACGTCAACGCGACGGGCCGGGGCGCCAAGGCGGCAGCCCTCGGTCGGCATGCGAGGCACGGCGTCGTGACGACATGAACGCGGCCTGCGCACGGCGGCGGTGCACAGCGGTGACCGCTACGGCGGTGGTCGCGTCAACACCGTGGCGGGTCAGGCCGCAGGTCGGTGACGTCAGGCAGGGTCGGCGCGCCGGGGCCAGTGGCGTGGGGGCATGACCGGTCAGCCGGTCGTGGTCACCGCGCCGGTGGTGCCGTCGATCGTGGTCGGCACGCCGAGGGGCACGGTGAGCTGGGCGGCGCAGTGGCCGAAGGCGACGTCGGCGACGATCGGCACACCGAGTCCGCCGAGGCGGTCGGCGAGCACGGTGGACGCGTCGCCGCAGCCGACCCACGAGCCGAGGACGATCCCGGCGACCCGGTCGAACCAGCCGGACCGCAGGAGGTCGGTGAGCATCCGGTCGAGCCGGTAGGGCTCCTCGTTGACGTCTTCCAGCAGGACGATCGCGCCGTCCGGCGGCGGGACGCGGGCGTCGAGCAGGCTGACGTTCCCGCCCACCGCGACGCCGCGGGCCACTCCGGGGACCAGGCCGACGCCGGCGTAGGACGTGACGCCGGTGAACAGGGCGTCGCGGAGGTGGTCGCGGGCGGCGGCGTCCTCCACGAACGCCCTGGTGCCGATCATGGGCCCGAACCAGGTGGGGATGCCGAGGTGCCAGAAGCGGTCGTGCAGGACCGTCGTGTCGCTGGAGCCGACGAACACCTTCCGGTGGGCGGCGACGGCGGTCCAGTCGACCAGGTCGACCATGCGCAGGCTGCCGTACCCGCCGCGCGCGCAGAGGACCCCGTCCGTGTCCGGGTCCAGCCAGGCCTGCTCGAAGGACCGGGCGCGGTCGGCGTCGGCGCCGGCGAGGTAGGGCAGCGTCGGGTGGGTGTCGAGGGCGTTCGGGGCGACCCGCACGTCCAAGCCCCACTTGCGCAGCCACGCCACGCCGGCGTCGAGGAGCTCGGCGGGGCACGGACCGGCCGGGCTGACCACGGTGACCCGGTCGCCCGGCCTCAGCAGCGGCGGACGCGCCGCGGGGTCCGCGCCCTGCCCGGACGGGCGGGTCCGGGCAGGGCCGGGCGCGGACCCGGCTGTCACCGGCGCAGTTCCAGGACCGGGACGCCGTCGGGGGTGAAGCCGAAGACCTGGCCGTAGAACGACAGCTCGGCCTCCAGCGCGGCGACGATGGTCTCCGCCTTGCGGAACCCGTGCTGCTCGCCCTCGAACGTCAGGTAGGCGTGCGGGATGCCGCTGCCGTCCAGCGCGGTGGCGAAGCGGGCGGCCTGCTCGGGCGGGCAGATCTCGTCCTCGAGGCCCTGCAGCAGCAGCACCGGACCGGCGAGCCGGTCGACCCGGTTCGACGGCGACCGCTCGGCGTAGCGGTCGGCGGCCTCCGGCCAGGGACCGACCAGGCCTTCCACGTACCGGGACTCGAAGTCGTGGGTCTCGCCGCCCTCGCCGGTCCACCCGGCCAGGTCCAGGATCGGGTACGCGACCATCCCGCACCGGTAGGTCTTCACCGACGTCAGCGACGCCGCCGACGTCCACCCGCCGGCGCTGCCGCCGCGGATCCCGAGCCGGGCGCCGTCGGCGGAACCCTCGTCGGCGAGGGCCTGGGCGACGGCGGCGCAGTCGTTGACGTCGACCACGCCCCACTGCTCGCGCAGCCGTTCCCGGAACGCCCGCCCGTAGCCGGTGGAGCCGCCGTAGTTGACCGCGACCACGCCGATGCCGCGGCTGGTGAAGTACGCCAGGTCGAGGTTCACGACCGCGGCGACGCGGCTGGTGGGCCCGCCGTGGACGTGCACGACGTACGGCGGCTTCTCGTCGGCGGGCCCGGCGAAGTCCGGGTTGCGCGGCGGGTAGACGTAGGCGGGGACGTCGCCGTCGGGTCCGCGGAACACCCGCTCCTCGGGCACCGGCAGGTAGTCCACCGGCAGCGGGGACTCCGCGGACGTGTGCTCGGTCAGCACCCCGGTGGACAGGTCCAGCGACACCACGGCGGACTCGGTGAGCGGACCGGCCGCGCCGCTGACCACGACACCGTCCTGCACGGCGAGGTGCGCGCGCCACACGGGCAGGTCCACGTCGACGTCGGTGACGGTGCCGCTGCGCTCGTCGAGCACGGCGAGCGCGCCGGACCGCAGCACGGCGTACCGGCCGGGGCCGATCGCGGCGAACCACCGGTTGCCCAGCTGCCACATGGGGCCGCCGAGCTCGTCGGCGCACGGCGCGAGGTTCTTCGACGTGCCGTCCAGCCCGATGCGGTACAGGTTCCACCAGCCGTCGGGGTCGGTGAGGGCGAGCAGCGAGTCACCCTCCCACTCGACCTGGCACACGGCCTCGGACTCGCCGCCGGCGAGGACGCGGTGCTCGGACGACCCGACCTCGGCGACGCACAGCTCGGTGCCGTCCCACGGCATGCGCGGGTGGTCCCAGCCGATCCACGCGTAGTGGCGGCCGTCGGGCGAGAGCCGCGGCCCGGTCATGAAGTGGTGGCTGGCCGCCAGCACGCGCACCGGCGAGCCGTCCAGCGGCAGGGCGACGAGTTCGCGGCGGACGTCGGTGCGGGCGTCGCCGGTCACGGTCTCGCGCACGCACCACACCTCGGCGTGGCCGGGCCCGGCGGTGAGGTCGGCGTAGCGGTAGCCGTGGCGCCGTTCCGGCTCGGGGCTCAGCGGCACGGGGCGCGGGTCGTCGGGGTCGAACACGTAGACGCGTTGGTCGTCCCAGTTCGTGAACGCCACGCGCGTCCCCGAAGGCGTGTCCAACACCACCCAGGGCCGCCCGCCGTACTCGTGGACGCGGTTGCGCACGTTCCACGGGGGCGGCAGCAGGTCCTCGCCGTCGCGCACCAGCGCGACCCGGCCGCCCTCGGCGGGGCGTCCCTCGGCCCACCACGGGCGACCGTTGTGCAGGTCGACCCAGTGCAGGCCCCCGCCGGCCGCGGCGGCGTCTGCCGCGCCGATGGGCGATGTCCACGTTCCGTACGGTGCGATCTTCACCACGCGGCGACCCTATCGGTGCGTCCGGGGCCCGGGCAGCGCCGATCGACGGAGATGACGTTAACCCGGGGCAGGGCTGCCGATCTTGCTCGCGTGGCCTAGGGTCGTCGTTGTCATGGCACGCGTCATCCACGTATTCCGCCAGCCCGACCGGTTCGTCGCCGGCACAGTCGGGCAGCCTGGCGAGCGCACGTTCTACCTCCAGGCCTCCGAGGAGGCCCGGCTGGTCAGCGTGGCGCTGGAGAAGCAACAGGTCGCCGTACTCGCCGAGCGCATCGGCTCGCTGCTGGAGGAGGTGCACCGGCGGTTCGGCGCGGAGGTCCCCGACGTGGTCCCCGACGACCTCCGGGACACCGAACCGCTCGCGGTGCCGGTCGAGGAGGAGTTCAAGGTCGGCACGATGGGGCTGGGCTGGGACGCCGAGTCCCGCGCGGTCGTCATCGAACTGCTCGCGATCACCGAGGAGGAGGTCGACGAGGCGGTCGTCCTCGACGACACCGAGGAGGGCCCGGACGCGGTCCGGGTGTTCCTGAGCCCGGTGGAGGCGCGGGCGTTCGCCGAGCGCGCCGACCGGGTGGTGCGCGCGGGCCGCAAGCCGTGTCCGCTGTGCGCGGAGCCGCTGGACCCGGACGGGCACGTCTGCCCGCGGCAGAACGGCTACCGACGCTCGGAAGAGGGCTGAGCGGGACGTGGGGCCGGGCGACGACGGGGTACTCGACTTACTGGAGCGCGGTCGCATCGAGGTCGAGGGTCGACTCGTGGACGCGTCGAACGCGACGCTGTTCTGCGGCATCAGCCTGGACGGTGTGAGCGCGCAGTGCGTCTACAAGCCGGTGCGCGGCGAGCGGCCGTTGTGGGACTTCCCCGACGGCACGCTGGCGGGCCGCGAGGTGGCGACGTACCTGGTGTCGGAGGCGGCGGGGCTGCACCTGGTGCCGCCGACGGTGCTGCGGGCGGGGCCGTTCGGCCCCGGCATGGTGCAGCTGTGGGTGGAGACCCGCGAGGACGACGACCTGGTGGACATCGTGCCGGTGGACCAGGTGCGGCCGGGGTGGCGTTCGGTGCTGCGGGCGCACGACCGGTACGGGGAGCCGGCGGTGCTGGTGCACGCCGACCACCCGCGGGTGCGGCTGATGGCGGTGTTCGACGTGGTGGTGAACAACGCCGACCGCAAGGGCGGGCACGTGCTGCACTCGGTGGACGGCGGCGTGTACGGGGTGGACCACGGGATCTGCCTGCACGCGGACGGCAAGCTGCGCACGGTGCTGTGGGGATGGTTGGGCGAGGAGCTGCCGGAGGAGGCCGTGGCGGCGCTGGGGCGGCTGCGGTCGTGCCTGGACGGCGGCGCGGGCGACCTGGGCGAGCGGCTGCACGAGCACCTGACGCGCGCGGAGGTGCGGGCGCTGACCGAGCGGGTGGAGAAGCTGCTGGCGGCGGGCGTGTACCCGGAGCCGTCGAACGACTGGCCGGCGATCCCGTGGCCGGCGTTCTGACCGGCTGAATCGCCCGGGTGGGGGATCTTCTGACAGCCGGGGTGCGTGCGGTGTACTAGCGGCGTGGACGTCGAACTGCGCGAGGTGACAGCGGCCGACGTGCTGGTGTTCTTCGAGCACCAGCGCGATCCGGAGGCCGTGCGGATGGCCGCGTTCACCTCGGCGGACCCGGACGACCGGGCGGCGTTCCTGGTGCGGTGGGCGCGCATCCTGGCCGACGAGTCGACGGTGACGCGCACGGTGGTGTTCGACGGCCAGGTGGTGGGGCACATCGGCAGGTTCACCCAGTTCGGTGAACCCGAGGTGACCTACTGGATCGACCGCGAGCACTGGGGGAAGGGATTGGCGACGGCGGCGTTGCGGTTGTTCCTGGACGACGACCCGGTGCGGCCGCTGTTCGCGCGGACCGCGGTGGACAACGTGGGGTCGCTGCGGGTGCTGGCCAAGTGCGGGTTCGTCGCGGTCGGCGAGGACGTGGGGTACGCGGAGGGGCGGGGCGAGGACGTGGAGGAGTTCATCCTCCGGTTGGACGAGCGGTGACGGCGACGCTGGAGCACCGCATGGTGCGGCGGTTCGGCGAGGGGGTGCGCGGGTGGCTGGACGCGCTGCCGTCGCTGGTGGAGGGCTTGGCCCGGGACTGGGGCCTGGAGGTGGTGCGGCCGTTCTCCGGCGGCACGTCGCACACGCTGCTGTGCGAGCGCGCCGGTGAGCCGGTCGTGCTGAAGGTGACGCCGGAGCCGGCGATCGCGGCGCAGGAGGACGCGGCGCTGCGGGCGTGGGAGCCGTCGCCGCGGATGGTGCGGGTGCTGGAGGCCGATCCGGCGCGCGGCGCGCTACTGCTGGAGGGCTTGGTGCCGGGCACGCCCGCGTCCGACGGTCCGGAGCTGATCGACGTGCTGCGCGCGCTGCACATCCCGCCGCCGGACGGTTTCCCGCCGTTGGCGGAGCGGGTCGACTTCATCTTCGGCGCGCTGCGCGCCCGTCACCCGGGCGACCACGACGCGGCGCACGAGAAGGCGGCGCGGCTGGCCCGTGACCGGGTGCCGGCGACGTTGCTGCACGGCGACCTGCACCTGCGGAACGTGCTGGACGCGGGCCCGCGGGGGCTGGTGGCGATCGACCCGCGGCCGTGCGTGGGCGACCCGGCGTCGGACGCGGTCGACTTCGCCTACGCCTCGCCGGACCTGCGGGAGGGCATCGAGCGGATGTCCGCGGTGGTGGACGGCGACCGGTTGGCGGCGTGGTGCGAGGTGTTCGCCGCGTTCTTCCCCGACCACCCGGCCAACCGCCCGCCCGGCGACCAGTCCGGCGACCTGTCCGGCGCGGACCGCACGGCGTAGCCGCGCCCGGCCGGGGTCGGGGCGGTAACGTCGCCGGCCGTGCGATCACACGACTACGGCCGCGACGTGCTGTCGGGCCGCAAGCGCAAGACGGTGCCCGAGGTGGTGGCCGAGGTCGGCCTGGTGGTGGAGGACCCGGCGTCGGGGTTCTGCGGCGCGGTGGTGCGGTTCGAGCACGGGCAGGTGGTGCTGGAGGACCGGCACGGCCGGCACCGGCTGTTCCCGCTGCGCCCGGCGGGGTTCCTGGTGGACGGTCAGCCGGCGACGCTGGTGCGCCCGGCCCCGGCCGCCGCGAAGCCCGCGCGCACCGCGTCCGGGTCGGTGCGGGTGGAGGGCCTGCGGGCCCGCACGGCCCGCGACAGCCGGATCTGGGTGGAGGGCCTGCACGACGCGGAGCTCGTGGAACGGGTCTGGGGGCACGACCTGCGCGTCGAGGGCGTCGTGGTGGAGCCGCTGGACGGCGTGGACGTGCTCGCCGACCGGATCGCCGAGTTCGGCACCGGGCCGGGACGGCGGCTGGGCGTGCTGGTGGACCACCTGGTGCCGGGCAGCAAGGAGTCGCGCCTGGTGGAGGGCGTGCGCGACCCGCACGTGCTGGTGACGGGCCACCCGTACGTCGACGTGTGGCAGGCGGTGAAGCCGGCGTCGGTGGGCATCGAGGCGTGGCCGGTGGTGCCGCGCGGCGTGCCGTGGAAGGAGGGGGTGTGCGCGGCGCTGGGCTGGGGTGAGCCGTACGAGGGGTGGCGGCGGGTGCTGGCCGGCGTGTCGGGGTTCCGGGACCTGGAGACGCCCCTGATCGGCGCGGTCGAGCGGTTGATCGACTTCGTGACGGACCCCGCGTCGGGCTGAAACCCCCCGCCCCGGCGCGCCGGGTGGGAGGATGGGGGTGTGGCCGCGCTGATCTGGTTGGTCCTCGGTGTCGTCCTGGTGGCGGCCGAGATCCTCTCGGGCGACTTCGTGCTGGTCATGCTCGGTCTGGCCGCGTTCGGCGCGGCGGGCGCGTCGGTGCTGGGCGCGGACGTGGTGGTCAGCGCGATCGTGTTCGGGATCGTGTCGCTGGGGCTGGTGGTGGGCGCGCGGCCCGCGATCAGGCGCCGGATGGCGCTGGGCCAGGGCCACAAGTCCGGCGTGGAGGCCCTGGTGGGCAGCACGGCCGTCGTCGTGTCCACTGTGGACGGACATGGCGGTAGGGTGCGGATCGGTGGCGAGGTGTGGTCGGCGCGGTCGTTGGACCGCGAGGTCATCGAGCCCGGCGCCGAAGTCACTGTTGTCGAGATCTCGGGCGCGACCGCAGTGGTGCTGTCCGGGGCCTGAGTGGAGGCTGGAGAGTTGACCACCACGCTGATCGTCATCGCGGTCCTGGTGCTGTTCGTGCTCATCGTCATGGTGAAGTCGGTGCTGGTGATCCCGCAGGCCACGGCCGCGGTGATCGAGCGGCTGGGCCGCTACCGCACGACCGCCGCGCCGGGGTTGAACATCCTGGTGCCGTTCTTCGACCGGGTCCGGGCCCGCATCGACCTGCGCGAGCAGGTGGTGTCGTTCCCGCCGCAGCCGGTGATCACCCAGGACAACCTCACGGTGTCGATCGACACCGTCGTGTACTTCCAGGTGACGGACCCGCGCGCGGCGGTGTACGAGATCTCGAACTACATCGTGGGTGTCGAGCAGTTGGCGACCACGACGCTGCGCAACCTGGTGGGCGGGATGAGCCTGGAGGAGACGCTGACCTCCCGCGACCAGATCAACAACCAGCTGCGCGGGGTGCTGGACGAGGCCACCGGGCGGTGGGGCATCCGGGTGGCGCGGGTCGAGCTGAAGGCGATCGACCCGCCGCCGTCGATCCAGGACTCGATGGAGAAGCAGATGCGCGCGGACCGGGAGAAGCGCGCGATGATCCTCAACGCGGAGGGCCAGCGGGAGGCGGCGATCAAGTCCGCGGAGGGTCAGAAGCAGGCGCAGATCCTGTCGGCGGAGGGCGCGAAGCAGGCGGCGATCCTGACCGCGGAGGCCGAGCGCCAGTCGGCGATCCTGCGGGCGCAGGGCGAGCGGGCGGCGCGGTACCTGCAGGCGCAGGGTCAGGCGAAGGCGATCGAGAAGGTGTTCGCGGCGATCAAGGCGGGCAAGCCGACGCCGGAGGTGCTGGCCTACCAGTACCTGCAGACGTTGCCGCAGATGGCGCAGGGCGACGCGAACAAGGTGTGGCTGGTGCCGTCGGACTACGGCAAGGCGTTGGAGGGCTTCGCGAAGATGCTGGGCGCGCCGGGCGAGGACGGCGTGTTCCGCTACGAGCCGCCCGCCTACGAGCAGCCGACGACGTCCGCGCCGGAGGAGGACGACCCGGCGGTGGCCGAGTGGTTCGACACGGCGCCGGACCCGGCGGTGGCGGAGGCGGTGCGCGCGGCGGAGGCCGTGGCGCGCAAGGAGGTGCCCAGCCCGCTGGGCCAGAGCCCGTTGTCGCCGGGTGCGTCGGCGCCGGATTCGTTGGGTCAGGGGCCGGTCGCGCGCGAGGTGGGTGCCGGGGAGGCGGAGCCGCCGCGCTCGTTGCACGAGTGACGCGGTGCGAGTGATCTTGGACGCAGTGCGGGGGGCGTCGGCGTGGTCGCCGGCGCCCTTCGGCGTGTTCGGGGTGGTCGGGGCGGCTGCGGGTGGCCCGGTGGGTCTCGTGGTGGCGGGCCGGTGTGCGGTTGGATGTCGCGGTGGAAGCCTTACCCGGTCGTGTGGCGGCAGCGCTGGCCCGTGTCGACGTCCCGTGGACGGCGCGGTGGGACGAGTTGGCGGCGGTGGTGGCCGACCTGTCCGGGCTGGTGCGGGGCGGTCCGGGCGCGCGGGACGTGGCGCGGGAGCTGGCCGAGGTGCTGGTGGCGGCGGCGCAGGGCGGTGAGCACCGGGCGGAGTTGGCCGGGTTGGTGGACCGGGTGCTGGACCTGCACGCGGTGGCGTGCCTGGCGGAGCCGCCGGACGGGCGTGAGCTTGCGGCGTGGCTGCTGTGGTTGCAGACGGGGTTCGCCGAGCCGCCGGAGGTGCGGTTGGCGCCGTACGCGGCGGTGTTGGGCGAGGACGGGCTGGCGTCCTACCGGGCGGAGGCGGTGGCGCGGTTCGAGCGGCTGCCGGTGATCGGGTTCGGCGAGACCGGCCGGTACGACCGGCAGCGGTGGGCGTTGCTGCGGGTGATGGAGGAGCTGGCCGAGCACACCGGTGACGTGGACCTGCAGGTGGCGGTGCTGGCGAAGGACCTGTCGTCGGGCTGGCAGTACCTGCGGGTGGCGACGGCGCTGCGGGACGCGGGCCGGTCGGCGGACGTGGTGGAGTGGGTGCGGCGGGGGCTGGTGGCGACGGGCGGCCGCGGCGCGGCGACCCGGTTGGTGGACCTGGGCGTGGACGAGTGCCTGCGGTCGGGGTGGGGGCGGGAGGCGGTGGAGCTGCGGCGGGACGCGTTCCTGGCCCACCCGACGGTGGAGGCGTACACGCGGTTGCGGGCCGTGGCGTCGGGTGACTGGCCCGCCGTGCGCGACGAGGTGCTGGCACGGGCGGGTGACGGCGCGGCGGAGGTGCTGCGGCAGGTCCCCGAGTAGCCCGACCGCGATCCCAACCCGCAGGACCCACCCCGCACGGCCGGGGGCGTCGGTCCGGTGGAGCGTTCGAGGGCGGCGGTTGGTCAGCTGTAGGCGGGTGGGCGGCGGTCGGCCCAGGGGCGGGCGCGTTCGAGTTGGCCCGCGGCGGCCAGGACGGTGTGGTGGTCGTCGCGGCGGCCGACGAGCTGCACGGCCAGGGGCAGGCCGGTGCGGGTGTGGCCGGAGGGGACGGCGGCGGCGGGGTTGCCGGTGATGTTCCACAGGGGCAGGAACGTGGTCATGCGGGCGGCGGCGAGCAGGGCGGCGACGGTGGGGCGTCGGTTCCACTCGCCGACGCGCAGGGGCGGGCGGGTGAGCACGGGGGTGAGCAGGAGGTCGTGCTCGTCGAAGATCCGGTCGGCGCGTCGGGTGAGCTTGGCGGTGTGGGCGAGCGCGGTGCGCACGGCGCTCGCGGGCAGGGACCGGCCGAGGGTGGCGACGGCGCGGGTGCGGGCGTCGAGCCGGTCGGGTCGGTCGAGCTGCTGCTCGGTGGTGGCGGCGCTGTGCAGGTAGCGGGCGGCGAACCCGGCGGGTCCGCTGATGTCGTGCAGCTCGGGGTCGAGGCGGGTGACGTCGTGGCCGAGGTCGGTGAGCAGGGCGGCGGTGTCGAGGACGGCGTCGCGGACCTCGGGGTCGACGGGGATGCCGGGCCCCCAGGTGCGCAGCGACACGGCGACGCGCAGGGCGCGGGTGTCGGTGACGGCGGCGGTGTGGTCGGTGTCGGGTGCGAGGACGTCGAGGAGCAGGGCGGCGTCGGCGACGTGCCGGGTGATGGGTCCGGCGGCGACCAGGCCGTGCCAGACATCGCGGTCGGGGGCGAGCGGCACGTGGTCGCGTTGGGGTTTGAGGCCGAACAGGCCGGTGCAGGCGGAGGGGATGCGGACGGAGCCCGCGCCGTCGGTGCCGATGGCGGCGCCGACGAGGCCCGCGGCGACGGCGGCGGCCGACCCGCCGCTGGACCCGCCGGGCGAGTGGTCGGGTGACCAGGGGTTGCGGGTGGCGCCGGCCCAGGACGATTCGGTGTGGGGCCAGAGGCCGAGTTCGGGCATGCGGGTGCGGCCGACGATGACGGCTCCGGCGTCGCGCAGGCGGCGGACGATCTCGGAGTCGGCGGGCGCGGGGGTGTCGACGGCGGCGGTGCCCTTGGTGGTGGGCAGGCCGGCGATGGCGAGGTCTTCCTTGACGGCGACGGGCACGCCGAGCAGGGGCGCGTCCTCGCCGCGGGCGCGGCGGGCGTCGGCGTGGTCGGCGTCGGCGAGGGCGCGTTCGGTGAACACGAGCCGGAACGCGTTGAGGCTCCGGTCGTGCCGGTCGATGCGGCGCAGGCACTCGGCGACGAGGTCGCGCGAGGTGAGCGCGCCGGACCGCAGCAGGTCGGCCTGTCGGGCGGCGCCCGCGAAGCACGCGTCGGTCAGGTCCATGGGTTCGGACTCTAGGGCAGGACGGGGCCGGTGATCAGGTGGCGCGCGAGGACGTGTCGGCCGCGGGGGTCGGGCCGGGGTCAGGCGTGGGCGGCCGGTCCGGGGACGGCACGGCGTTCGCGGCGCGCGCGGACGACC
Organism: Saccharothrix hoggarensis; assembly: GCF_042678885.1. Classification (GTDB taxonomy): domain Bacteria; phylum Actinomycetota; class Actinomycetes; order Mycobacteriales; family Pseudonocardiaceae; genus Actinosynnema; species Actinosynnema hoggarensis. Next base: position 144 of record NZ_JBHTLK010000002.1, on the reverse strand, counting down.
CGGTGGACGATGACGGCGAGCCGCAGCAGCGGCCACGGGAACGGCAGGGGCGAGGCGATCCAGGCGACGGCGAGCACCAGCAGGAGGACCTGCGGCACGGGTGTCCGCCGGCGTGCCGGAGTGGCGGGCGGCGGTGGCGGGTAA